>JANNTF010000294.1:0-9439 GCA_031403455.1 Alphaproteobacteria bacterium
GCGCAGCGGAAAGGCGATGTTCTCGGCGACGCTCATATGCGGGAAGAGCGTGTAGTTCTGGAACACCATGCCGATGTTGCGCTTGTAGGGCGGCACGGCGACGATCTCGGCGCCGTCGAGCCGGACCGAGCCGGCGCTCGGCGCGATGAAGCCGACGATGGCGCCGAGCAGCGTCGTCTTGCCCGAGCCGCTCGGTCCGATCAGCGCGAAGAACTCGCCCGGCGCGACCTCGAGATCGGTCGGCGCGAGGGCGGTGACGCTGCCGTAGCTCTTCGCGAGCCCGCTCACGACGAGATGCGCGCCGCGGGTCATGCGCGCGCGACCCCGGGTGACCCGGCGCCGCGACCGAGCACCGCGACGATCGCGAGCATCACGAGCGAGAAGGCCAGCAGGAGCGTCGCGACTGCCGCGATCGCCGGCGTCAGGTAGAAATTGAGCTGCTCCCAGATCAGCCGCGGCAAGGTGCGCGTCGTGGCGCCGGTGAGGAACAGCGACAGCATCAGCTCGTCGAAGGAGCTCGCGAAAGCGAGGATCGCGCCGCTGATCATGCCGACGCGGATCATCGGCAGGGTCACGTGGCGGAAGGTCCGCCAGCGATCGGCGCCGCAGGTCATCGCCGCGAGTTCGAGCTGTTCGGGATAGTTGCGTAAAGCCGCCGACACCGTGATGAAAACGAGCGGCATGGCGACCACCGTGTGGCCGATCACGACGCCGGCATAGGAGCGCAGAAGGCCGAGCTTGAGCATCAGCGGATAGAGGCCGATCGCGAGGATGACATGCGGCAGCATCATCGGCGCGACGATGATCGCGCTCGCGGCGGCGGCCCAGCGCAGGCCGCCGCGCAAAGTCGCGAGCGCCGCGAGCGTTCCCAGCACGACCGACAGGATCGCCGTGGGTATGCCGACCAGGACGCTGCTCAGCGTCGCGCGCGTCCAGTCGCCGTTGTTCCACATCGCCTCGTACCAGCGCAGTGACCAGCCGGGCGGCGGGAACGAGAGATACGGCTGGTTGCTGAACGACATCGGCACGACGAAGAGCGTCGGCAGCAGGAGATAGACGAAGACGAGCACGACGAACGCCGCGAGAGCGGCGCGCGGCGCGCGTTGCGACCAGCCGCCGAGACTCATGCCTTGGCAATCGCGACGGTGTCGCCGCGCATGACCCTGAGATAGACGAGGTAGATCGCGATCGTCACCGCGAGCAGCGTCGTCGACAGGGCGGAGGCGAGCGGCCAGTTGAGCTGCGTGTTCGCCTGCTGCTCGATCAGCACCGCCGCCATCATGTGCTGCGGTCCGCCGAGCAAAGCCGGCGTGATGAAGAAACCCAGCGAGGTCATGAACACCAGCGTCAATCCGGCGCCGATGCCCGGGCGCGACAACGGCACGAACACCTCGATGAAGCGCCGCAGCGGATTGGCGCCCAGCACTTCGGCCGCGCGCAGCAGGTTGCGGTCGATGCCACGCATGTTCGCGATCAGCGGCAGCAGCATGAACGGCAGCATGAGATGGACCATGCCGACATGCACGGCGAGCGATCCCGGCAGAAAACGAATGGGCGTGTCGATCAGCCCGAGCATCTGCAGCGCATCGTTGATCACGCCACGGCGCTGGAAGACGATCATCCACGCGTAGGAGCGGATCACCGCGCTGGTCCAGAGCGGGATCAGGATCAACGCCATCAGCAGCCGGAAGCGCTGCTCGCGCGCGAAGGCGACCACCGCGGCGACCGGATAGGCGATGACGAGACAGAGCGCCGCGACCACCGCCGCGGTCTCGATCGTGTTCCACAGCACCCGGACATAGGGTCCGGCGGTGAAGACGCGGACGTAATGCTCCATCGTCGGCTCGGGATCGAGCACGCTGCGCAGCGCCACCCCGACCAGCGGTACGGCGAAGAACAGCGCCAGGAAGAGTCCCGGCGCCACCAGCATCAGGGCGTAGCCGCGCGCGGGCGACCACGCGCGGGGTGCCGCACCGGGTCTCATGGGTCGCGGCGGCGTCGTGTTGCTACAGCACCCACTGGTTGAAGCGCTCGGTCAGCTTGTCGCCGTTATCGGCCCAGAAATTGACGTCGAGAAAAGCGCCCTTGTGGAAATTCTCTGCCGAGGACGGCAGCGCCGGCGCGATCGCCGGATCGATCAGCGGCATCGCCGCCTCGTTCGTCGGCCCGTACGGGATCAGCTTGGCGAAGGCGGCCTGCTGTGGCGCGGACATCGCGAAGGCGATGAACTCCATCGACTCGCGCTTGTTGGGCGCGCCCCTAGGGATGCACCACGCATCCGAGACGAAGAGCGACTGGTTGAAGTGGTAATCGACCGGCGCGCCGGCCTTCTTGGGATCATGGACGCGGCCATTCCACGTCGCCGCCACCTCGACCTCGCCGTCGATCAGGATCTGCGCGGATTGGGCGCCCGTCGCCCAGAACAGCGTGTCTTTCTTGATCTTGTCGAGGCTGCGGAAGGCGCGCTCGACATCGAGCGGATACATCTTGTCCTTGTCGACGCCGTCGGCCATCAGCGCGACTTCCATCGTCTGGTAGGCGCGCTTCCACAGACCCTTGCGGCCCTTGGTCGCCCACATCGCGGCCCAGTCCTTGGGCGCGGCGTCGGCCTTCACGTTCTTCGTGTTCCAAGCCACGTGATAGGCGACGACGTCCGACATGATGAAATGCTCATGCGCGGTGCCGGGCAGCATCCGCGACTTGTCGATCACCGAGTAGTCCAGCGGCTCGAGCAAGCCCTGGCGCGCCATCACGGCGGCGAGCTCGGCGGCCTGCTGCGAGACGTCCCATTCGACCGCCTTCTGCTCGACCATCGCCTTGAGCTTGGCGCCGGTATTGGCGCCGCCGACGATCTTGATCCCGGTCTTGCGCGTCCAGGCCGAGAAATGCGTCGCCTGGTACGCCTCCTCGAGCTTCCCGCCGCCGTTGGAGATCACCATCTGCGCCGGTGCCGCGTGCAGGATCGCAGGCGCGGCGAATGCACTGGCGCCAGCGCCGACGACCAGCGCGCGACGGCCGACGCGGAAACTACGGTGCTTGCCCATGTCTTCCTCCCTGAGTTTCAAATCGTGAACATGCCGCCATTGACGAGCATCGTCTCGCCGACGACGAAACGGTTGCGCGGCGAGGCGAGGAACAGGATCGCCTCGGCGATATCCTCGGGCTCGGCCGCGCGCCCTAGCGGAATCGACTTGATGCGCTCGGCGAGCCAGCTCTGACTCTTGGCGATCTCGGTCGCGATCGCGCCGGGACTCACGCCGTTCACCAGAATGCCGTGCGGCGCCAGTTCCTCGGCGATCGACCTGGTGAGGCTGACCACCCCCGCCTTGGCCGCGGCGTAGTGCGGCAGCGTCACCTTCGCGCGATAGGCGTCGGCCGAGGCGACGTTGACGATGCGGCCGTAGCGCCGCGCGATCATCAGGTCCATCAGGTTGCGCGTGGCGACGAACGTGGTCTTGAGATTGACGTCGAAGGTCCAGTTCCAGTCCTCGATCGAGATCTCCTTGAGCGACCCGTAACGCCAGCCGCCGGCGTTGTTGATCAGGATGTCGAGCCGGCCACCGCGCGCCTCGATCATCTCGCGCACGCGGGCCATTTCGGAATCCTGCGCCACGTCGGCGCCGACGCCGATCGCACGCGCGCCGCTCGCATCCAGCGATTTCGCCGCCGCGGCGACGCCCTCGACATTGAGATCGACCATGATCACGCAAGCGCCACGCTCGAACAGCAATCCGGAGAGCGCGCGCCCGAGACCACGCGCCGCGCCGGTAACGACAGCGACCTGATCCGCGAATTCAGCCTGCATCGATCCCCCAACCCCGAAATAACGCTCGCATGCGCATCAGCACAGCGTCAAACAAGTAATGTGCGGAAGGGGGTGATCATGACCGACGAAACGAGACTCGATGGAATCGTCGCACTGGTGACCGGCAGTGGTGCCGGCATGGGCCGCGCGCATGCGCTGCTGATGGCCGAGCGCGGCGCCGACGTGATCGCTCAGGATATCGACGAGACGAGCGCCGCCGACACCGCTGCGCAGATTCGCGCGCGCGGCCGACGCGGCGCGCATTTCACCTTCGACGTCAGCGATGTCGGCGCGATCGACCGCATGATGGCGCAGCTCGAGCGCAGCTTCGGCGGCCTCGACGTGCTGGTGAACAACGCCGGCATCGGCGGGCAGAATGCGGTGATCGAGGACATCGACGAGTCCCGCTTCGAGCGCATGTTCAACGTTCACGCCAAAGGCACGTTCTTCTGCGGGCGCGGCGCCATGGCGCTGATGAAGAAGCGCGGCCGCGGCAAGATCATCAACACCGCGACGCGCTGGGCGCTGTCCGGCCACGAGACCTCGTCGCATTACATCTGCGCCAAATCGGCGATCCTCGGCATGACCAAGGCCTGGGCGAAGGAACTCGCGCCGCACAACATCACCGTCAACGCGGTGGCGCCGGGCGGCGTGTGGACCGACATGGTGCTCAAGGCGCGCGGCGCCGACTTCATCAACGCCGAGGCGCAGAAGGTCCCGCTCAAGCGCTGGGCGCAGCCCGAAGAATATGCCTATCTCGTCGCCTTCCTCGCCTCGCGCCAGTCCGACTTCATCACCGGACAGGTGATCTCGCCCAATGGCGGTGCGACGATCGTCGGCTTCTGATCCGAGCGCGGCTCCATCCTCGACGCGAGCTGCGGGATACACACATTTTCTGGGCTCACGCCAGCCTGTACTCGTCGCCCCTCCTCGGCTCGAGGAGGGGCAGCGCGGCGAGGCCGCACGGGGTGGTGACTCAAAGCGAGAAAATCGACGCTGGATCGATTTTGATCCTCAGAACGCCGCGCAGACTTCGGCGTCGACGCGGAGGACGGATTGCTGCGCGAATCGGGTCTTGTAGGCGGCGATGATGCCGGCGATCGCCGTCTCCTGCGCCGGGTCCTGCTTGCGCAGGCGCATCAGCACGCGGCTGGGCTGGCGGATCGTCTGGCCGGTGCGCGAGGACAGCCACGCGCCCTCGCCGGGCAGCACGGTGAAGCCCTCGGGCAGGCGCGGCACGATGTCCTTGGCGACGAAATCTTGCCACTGCGCTTCGGTGATCACGCCTTCGCGCCAGGTCAGGCCGAAGAACAATTCGGTCATCACCCAGCGCTCGAGGCCGGCGACGCAGCTCGGCTCGGCCGACTTCTCCGCGATGGCACAGCCGCCGAGCATGGCCGCGAGCAGCAGCGCCGCCGCAACGCGCGTCGCATGCCGATGATCTTTCATCCCTCACCTCCATCGATGATCGCGGCGACGCTACGCGTCGACCTCGGACTCGGCTAGCCTAACCTTCATTGACTCGAGAATCGGAGCGGCGATGACGGAAGAACTCGGCGATGGCGGGCTGCCGAACAAGCTCGGCTTCGACGAGCTGGCTGCGATGGTGACCAGCGCGCCGTTCCATCGCTGGATGAATCTGCGCCTGCTGGCCCTCAATCCGCGCGACGTGGTGATCGAGATGCCCTGGCGCGACGAGATCGTCTCCAGCCCCAAGCACGGTTATGCGCATGGCGGGTTGCTCGCGACCCTGATCGATCTCGCGGCCGATTACGCCGTCGCGGCCAAGCTCGGCCGCGGCGTGCCGACGGTCGACATGCGTGTCGATTTCCACCGCCCCGCAATGCCCGGCGTCCTACGTGTCACGGGCCGCGTGATCAAGCTCGGCCGCACCTTGGCCAATGCGGAAGCCTGGGTCGCCGACGAGGCAGGCAAGCTGCTGGCCAGCGGCCGCGCGACCTTCCTGGTCGCCACCTGAGCGCGAGGCCGCAAGCTTCCCGATGATCACGTCGCAACCACAGCGCTTGGGCGCCGACGAGCTGGCGACGTATCGCGAACAGGGCTTGGTCATCCCGCAATACCGCTTGCCGCCGGCGCAGCTGGCGACGATGCGCGCGGCGCTCGATCGGCTGATCGCCGAGAATCCCAAGACGCGGCCGGAGCATCTCGTGCTGCGCTGGGGCGGCGGGCCCGACACATTGCCGACGCACCAGCTATTCCTCGATTTTGCGCGCGACCCGGCCCTGCTCGATCTGATCGAAGCCGTGATCGGACCCGACATCATCCTCTGGGGCGCGCATGTGTTCTGCAAACCCGCCGGCAACGGCATGGAGATTCCCTGGCACCAGGATGGCGATTACTGGCCGAACCGACCGCTGGCATCGTGCACGCTCTGGGTGGCGCTCGACGATTCGAGTCAGGAGAATGGCTGCATGCGCTTCATCCGGGGCTCGCATCGCACGCGCACCGGCTTCCATCATCGCCTCGACGAGCGCCCCGATCTGGCGTTCAACCGCATCGTCGCCGAAGACCAGTTCGACGAGGCGCTCGCGGCGGACGACGTGCTCGAGGCCGGGCAGATGTCGATCCACGACGTCTATCTGATCCACGGCTCGCGCGCGAACCGCTCGGCCAAGCGGCGCGCCGGCTTCGCGATCCGCTATATGCCCGCGACTTCGCACTACGATCGCAGCCTGCGCTATGAAGGCGGCGCCGCGGCGATCAAGCAGAACATGGCGATCTGGCCGATCTATCTCGTGCGCGGCCGGGATCGCCACGGCGGCAACGATTTCTCCGTCGGTCACGACCGGCCCTACGAGGTCGGCGTTCCGGGCTGAGTGCCGCCTAAGCCGCGGCGCGTGCCAACGCTCGCGCGTTTCGGGGTTGGCCGGGCGGAGGGGCTAGGGCAAGCTCCGCCGGCATGACGGCGTTGCTCGACATCTCAGGATTGAAGCGCAGTTTCGGCGGTGTGAAGGCGCTCGACGGCGCGAGCTTGCGCGTCGAAGCCGGGCGGCTGACCGGATTGATCGGTCCCAATGGCGCCGGCAAGACGACGCTGTTCAACGTGGTGTCGGGACTGCTGCGGCCGGAGAGCGGGCGCATCGCCTTCGATGGCGGCGACATCACGGGCTGGAAGCCCGAGCGCATCACCGCGCGCGGGCTGGTGCGGACGTTCCAGATCGCGCGCGGCTTTCCCAAGCTGACGGTGTTCGACCACCTCATGATCTACGGGCCTGCTCAGCCGGGAGAGCGGCTGTGGCGCGCGACGGTCGGCGGCGAGCCGGTGTGGCGGCGCGAGCGCGCGCTGGCGGAGCAGGCCTGGGCGATCGCGCGGCGGCTCAATCTGGTGGCGGTGATCGACAATCCCGTGACGCAGATCTCGGGTGGGCAGAAGAAGCTGCTCGAGATCGGGCGCGCGCTGATGGCGGGGCCGAAGATGATCCTGCTCGACGAGCCGGCGGCAGGCGTCAATCCGGCGCTGGTCGAGCACATCGCCGATCATCTGCAGGCGCTGGTCGCCGAGGGCATCACGATCCTGCTGATCGAGCACGACATGGCGCTGATCGAGCGTGTCTGCGAGCACGTCATCGTCATGGCCGAAGGCAAGGATCTGATCGCCGGGCGGTTCGAGGAGCTGCGCGAGGACGCGCGCGTGCAGGACGCCTATCTCGGCCGCAAGCGATGAACGCGATGCTCGCCGCAAGCGACATCGTCGGCGGCTATGCCGCGGCGGACGAGATCGTGAAGGGCATCTCGCTCAGCGTCGCGGCGGGCGAGATCGTCGCCATTATCGGCCCCAACGGCGCCGGCAAATCGACATTCCTCAAGATCATCGCCGGGCTGCTGGTGCGCCGGCGCGGTACGATCCGGCTGGGCGAGCAGGAGATCGGCGAGCTCTCGCCGCAGGCCCGCGCGCGCAGCGGCCTCGTCTTCGTGCCGCAGGAGCGCAACATCTTCGGCACGCTGTCGGTGGCGGAGAATCTCGAGATCGGCGGCTGGCTCGACCGCGCCGAGGCGAAATCGCGCGAAGCCGGCGTGCTCGCGCGCTTCCCGCTGCTCAAGGAGCGCCGGCGCCAACTCGCCAAGACGTTGTCGGGCGGCCAGCGCCAGATGCTGGCGATGGGCGTCGCGCTGATGTCGGCGCCCAAGATCCTGCTGCTCGACGAGCCCACCGCGGGACTCTCGCCCAAGGCGGCGGGTGAATTATTCGAATCCGTCGCGCGCATCCGCGACGAAGGCGTGGCGATCGTGATGGTCGAGCAGAACGCGCTCGACGCGCTTGCCATCGCCGATCGCGGCATGGTTTTCGTCGATGGGCGCGAGGCCTACGCCGGCACCGCGCGGTCGCTTGCCGATGATCCCGATGTCCGGCGCCTGTTCCTCGGTGCGCGACGCCGCGACGCCGCCTGATTGCAGCCAACATAGAAACTCAAAAACGGGAGTGCCTCATGACGATCAAGACTGTGACACCGACGCGTCGCGCCGTTCTGGCCGGCGCCGGCGCCTTCGCCGCCACCTTGCCGCGCGCGGCCTGGAGCCAGACCGATCCGATCAAGCTCGCCACGTTGACGCCGCTGACCGGCTCCGGCGGCCCCTATGGTCCCGTGATGGCCAAGGCGGTGCAGAGCGTGGTCGAGCAGGTGAACGCGGCCGGCGGCGTGCTCGGCCGGCGCATCCAGCTGATCAGCGAAGATGACCAGACGAATCCGGAAGCGGGCCTGCGCGCCGCGCGCAAGCTGATCGACGTCGATCGCGTGACCGCGATCATGGGCACCTGGGCGTCGTCGGTGACGACCGCGGTGGCGCCGCTGTGCTGGGAGTCGAAGACCTTCCTCGCCTGCGTCTCCGGCGCGGATTCGATCACGCTGCTGCCGCATCAGGGCTATCTCATCCGCACCCAGCCCAATACCACGCTGCAGGGCCAGAAGCTGGCGGAGTACATGCTCGGCAACGACGCCAAGCGCGTGTTCATGATGATGGGCCAGACGCCGTTCACGCAGAGCACCTTCGACAACATCGCCAAGGGACTCACCGCCAAGGGCGCGGTCAGCCAGTCGATGATCTACGACGACAAGAAACCGAGCCTGCGCTCGGAAGTCGATCAGGCGCTGCGCTTCAACCCGGACACGATCTTCGCCGGCGGCTACACGCCCGACACCGCGGTGCTGCTCAAGGATCTCTATCGCGCCGGCTACAAGGGCAAGATCTTCGGCATGGCCTATTCGATCAATCAGAAGCTGATCGAAGCGGTCGGCCAGAACGACATCGTGGAAGGCGTGTTCGGCCAGGCGCCGTCGACGGCCGAAGGCGGCACGGGCCATAAGCGGCTCGTCGAGCTGATCAAGGTCGGCGATCCCGATCCCTATACCTGCCAGATCTACGATCACATCAATCTCATCGTGCTGGCGATGGCGCAGGCCAAGCAGGCGAGCGGCGAGGCGATCAAGAACAGCGTGCGCCAGGTGGCGCAGGGCGGCGGGATGCGCGTCGACAACGCGGTCGACGGGCTCAAGGCGATCGCGGCCGGGCAGAAGGTGGATTACGACGGCGCGTCGGGACCGTGCGACTTCACCGAGCTCGGCGACATCGTGGATTGCAAATTCCGCTACGAGCAGGTGAAGGCCGGCAAGGTCA
>JANNTF010000295.1:0-4556 GCA_031403455.1 Alphaproteobacteria bacterium
GGCGGCCTTCACGCGTGCGGGTGTGAAGGGAACGGTGCGCATGCGCCCACCGGTCGCATCGAAGATCGCGTTGGCGAGCGCGGCGGGAACCGGCGCCGTCGCGGCCTCGCCGGCGCCCAGCGGACGCTCGCGCGGCCGGTCGATGAGGTCGATCATCAGGTCGGGGACCTCCGGGAAAGCCAGGATCGGATAGCTCGACCAATCCACGGATGTGACGCGCGCGCGATCGAAGGCGACTTCTTCGTAGAGCGTGCGGCTCAGCGTCTGCAGGATGTTGCCTTCGACCTGCGCCGTGGTGGCGTCGGGGTTGATGACCAAGCCGCAATCATGCGCGCAGACGATCCGGCGTACGCGCAATTCTCCGGTATCGCGGTCGACCTCGACCTCCATGCCGATCGCGACGAATGTCTCGTTGTGCTTGTAATGCACATAGGCGATGCCGCGACCGATGCCGTCGAGACGTGGACCCACGCGCGGCTGCCAGGCCATCAGCGTCGCCGCCCGCTTCAGGACTTCGACGCCGCGCGGATTGCCGAGCCCGTCCAACCGGAACGCCAGCGGATCCTTGCGCGCCGCGTGGGCGAGTTCATCGGTGATGCTTTCGACCGCGAAGCTGTTGGCGATCTTGCCGGGCGCGCGGATGTTGCTCGGCCGCAACGGTGCGTCCTTGAGCCAGTTGACGCGGACTTCGACATTCGGCGTGGCATAAGGCGGATCGCCGTTCTGGGTGATCAAGCCGGTCGAGATGCCGGCGACTTGCGCGATCCCCGCCGCCTGCGGCCCGACCAGCGGCACGTTGGGAAGATTCGCGGTCGCGCGGGGAATCCACATCTGCGTGCGCCAGGCGCCGATGCGCCCATCGGCCCCGAGCGCGGCTTCGATCGAGAGGAGCTGCGGCGGACCCTTCGGGTCCCAGCCGTGCTCATCCGCGCGCGACCATTGCACGCGAACCGGAAGGCCCAGGGCCTTGGAGATCAGCGCGGCATCGGCCGCGGCGTCGTCATGGCCGTTCATGCCATAGCAGCCCGCGCCATCGAGATAGATGAGCCGGACCTTCTCCACGGGCAGGCCGAGGATGCGCGCAAAGGCGGGGACGAAACGATGCGTGCCCTGCGAAGCGGTCCACACCGTGGCCGCGCCGTCGCGGACATCCGCGACAGCGCAGGACGGCCCCATCGACGCGTGCGACTGGATCGGCCAATAGAACGTACCCCCGACCTTGCTCGGCGCGGCCGCGAGCGCTGCGACCGCATCGCCCTTGGTGACGATCGCTTGTTCGCCTTCGAAGGGGCCGGCCTTGAGCCAATCGGCGACGCCGTCATGGCCGACCAAGGTCGCGCTCTCGCTCCAGCGCAGCTTGAGCGCATTGCGCGCGCGCATCGCGTCCCATTCATCCGCAGCGACGACCGCGATGAAATCCTGGATGCGCACGATCCGCGTGCCGGGGATCGATGCGATCGACGATTCGTCCACCTCGAGCAGCTTGGCCCCGATCGCGGGTGGCCGGATGACGCGCGCATGCAGCATGCCGGGAACGCGAAAGTCATGCACGTAGACATGCCGTCCGGAGAGCTTCGCCGGCACATCGGGCCGCGGCAGCGGCTTGCCGACCAGCGTGTAGCTGCCGGGGTCCTTCAAGACCGCCTTGGTGTCGACCTTCAACGAAAAGCGCTTGTCGCCGACCAGCGCGCCGAAACCGATTCCGGCGCCGCCGCTCTTCGGCCGCACCATGCCGTCGGCCGCCTCGAGCGTTTCCGCCGGCTGACCCAGGCGCTCGGCGCCGAGCTTGATCAGCGCATCGCGCGCGGTGGCCGCGGCCAGGCGGATATGCACCCCGCCGACCATGATGCCGGTGCTGCCGGCGGTCGGACCCTGGTTCGGCGTCAGCCCCGTATCGCCTTCGATCAGATTGATGCGCTCCATCGCGACGCCGAGTTCCTCGGCGACGATCTGGCGATAGGCGACGCGCAAGCCCGTCCCGAGATCGACCTTGCCGGAGAACAGCGTCACCGATCCATCGGCGTGGACGGCGAAAAAACCGTCGAGTTCGGTCGGGTCGAGTGTCTTTCCGATCGATGCCGTGAGGGACACCGCGGATTGCGCGGCGGCGGGGGCGCCCGCGCCGACGCCGATCATCATCGCGCCGCCGCTCTGCAGCAGCGCGCGGCGGTCGAGCATCAGGCTGGTCATCAGATCCTCCCTGCGGCGCGCATCACCGCGCGCAAGATCCGGTGATGCGTCCCGCAGCGACAGAGATTGCCGGCGAGCGCCTGCTTGGCTTCGTCGAGCGTCGGCTTGGGATTGGCGGCGAGCAGCGCGACGCTCGTCATCACCATGCCATTGGCGCAGTAGCCGCACTGCGCCGCCTGCTCGGTGATGAACGCGGCCTGCACGGGGTGCGGCGCTTCCGGCGTGCCGAGCCCCTCGATCGTCGTCACGTTGTGACCCGCGACGGCGGCGATCGGCGTGACGCAGGATCGTACCGGCTTGCCGTCGATATGAACGGTGCAGGCGCCGCATTGCGCGAGGCCGCAGCCGTATTTCACGCCGGTCAGCTCGAGCGCATTGCGCAGCACGTAGAGCAGGGGTTGATCGGCGTCGCGTGATTCGATCGTTCGCGCCGCGCCATTCACTGTGAAGCTATACGTCGCCATGCCGGCCCCCGCTCGCGTGATCCTATCAAAATCTCACATTTGACCGGGCGAGCCGCAAGCGGCGCCGCCGCCATTCAAGCAAAGGTGAGGCTGGGTCGATGCTGCCGCCACGGCCGCGCGGCTTCGAGGCGCTGGGCGAGATCGAGCAGGCGCTCGTCGGCATCCCACGGCCCGACGAGCTGGAATCCCAGCGGCAATCCATCCGCGCTGAAGCCGCAGGGCACGGAGATCGCCGGGTGCCCCGTCAGGTTGAAGGGCCACGTGTAGGGATAGAGGTCGCGACGCATGGTGCCGGCGCGCACGCCGTCGATCTCGATCTCGGCCAGCGGATCCTGGGTCAGCGGCAGCGCATCCCGCGCCATCATCGGAGTGGCCAGCATGTCGAAGCGCTGGAACAAAATCTCCACGTCGCGGAAGAAGCTGGTGCGCAGCGCCTGCGCCTTGGCGAGATCGACCGCGCTGTGTCGCGCGCCCTGCTCGATGGTCTGCGCGAGGGAGGCGGCGACGGGCTCGCCGGATTTCTCGATGAGCTCCTTGAGCCGGGCGCGCAGGCTCGTCTGCCACGTGACCTGGAAGACCTCGACATGCTGCGCGAAATCGATCGTGAAGGGCTCGATGCTGGCGCCCATCGCCTCGAATGCCGCCAGGCTCGCATTGCACGTCGCCTCGACATCGGCGGCGACGCGCGGATTGCCGGCCTTGAGCGCCCAGCCGATGCGCAAGCCCGCCAGCGTGCCCGGCGGCAGCGGCGGGAGGCGGCGCGGCGCCCGCATGCCGTAGGGATCGCGATGATCGGGACCTTCGAGCGCGGCGAACATCAGCGCCGCGTCGGCGGCGCCGCGCGTCATCGGACCGATATACGAATGATTGGCGAAGAGATCGGCGGCATGGATGTTGGGGATTCGTCCGAGCGTCTGCTTGAGACCGACGATGCCGCAATTCGCGGCGGGGATGCGGATCGAGCCGCCACCATCGGTGCCGAGCGCGATCGGCCCGAGCCCCGCCGCCACCGCCGCGCCGGCGCCGCCGCTCGAGCCGCCGCACGTGCGCTCGGCATGCCAGGGATTGCGCGTCACGCCGAACAGTGGCGAATCCGTCATCGCCTTGTGGCCCCATTCCGGCGTCGTCGTCTTGCCGAACAGCACGCCGCCCGCCGCCCGCATCCGCGCGACCGGCACGGCGTCGTCCGAGGGCACGAAATCCTTCATCACCCGCGACCCCATCGTGGTGCGCAGTCCCGCGGTGTTCGTCAGATCCTTGACGGAGTACGGCACGCCATCGAGAACGCCGAGCGCGGCGCCGCGATCGAAGCGCGCCTGGGAGTCGCGCGCGGCTTGCATCGCGCCGGCGTGATCGATGGTGATGAAGGCGTTGATGGATGCCTGGCTCGCCTCGGCACGCACCAGCAGCGCCTTCGTCACCTCAACGGGCGACAGCGCACGCGCGCGATAGAGCCGGGCGAGATCGCCAGCGGTGAGATACGCGAGGTCGGTGCTCATCGAGATGTTCCTGTCCTGCTGTGACCGCGCCAGCTTGATGAACGTCAGGACAGACCGCAACGGATTGCGTCGCCACGACGTCGTCCCTCCTCGAATGAGCTACGGGATGCCCGCCTGTACTCGTCGCCCCTCCTCGACTTGAGCTACGGGATGCACACTTCTTCCGGGTTCACGCCAGCCGGTACTCGTCGCCCCTCCTCGACTCGAGGAGGGGCAGCGCGCGAAGCGCGCGGGGTGGTGAGTCAGTGATCCGGCGCCACCGCGACATCTGCCACGACGCCAACGCGTTCATTTCCACCTCGTCGTTTGCGAAGCGCGTCACGCGGATCGCGCAGCACACCTCGCAGCAGTGCCTCTGGGCGCGTGGTGGCGTGGCGCGAATGATGCTTGTGACGTAACGCCG
>JANNTF010000296.1:0-10556 GCA_031403455.1 Alphaproteobacteria bacterium
CCAGGCCGCTGCCGATCATCGCGATTCCCACGACGGCTGGCACCGGCAGCGAAGTGACCTGCTGGGCGACGGTCTGGGACAACGCCGCAAAGCGCAAATACTCCCTCGCCGACCCGCGCCTCTATCCCGAAGTGGCAATCGTCGATCCCAATCTGACTCATAGCCTGCCGCGTGGCCTCACGCTGAGCACCGGGCTCGACGCGCTGTCGCACGCCCTCGAGAGCCTGTGGAATCGCAACGCCAATCCGGTTTCCGCGACCTACGCCGTAACGGCGGCGCGTGACATCCTCGAGGTGCTGCCCCCTCTCCTCGATCGCCACGACGACCGCACGCTGCGGTCACGCATGGCACAGGCCGCGGTCTTCGCCGGGCTCGCCTTCTCGAACACCAAGACGGCGCTCGCGCATTCGCTGTCCTACGATGTGACTCTGCATCACGGCGTACCGCATGGCATCGCCTGCTCGTTCACCCTGCCTCAGGTGATGCGCGCCGTGATCGGCGAAGATGCGACCTGCGACGCGCGGCTCGCGGCGATCTTCGGGCCGGACCTGATCGCAGGCGCGGCTCGCTTCGAGACGACGCTGCGCGCCATGGGCCTGGCGCTGGAGCCGAGCGCGTATGGCGTGGGCGCCGCCGCCTGGCGAGGCTTCGTGGAGAAGGCAATCGGCGGTGAACGCGGACAAAATTTCATCGGGCGGCGCGACCGCATCCTGCAAAGCTTCGCGCTCGCCTGATCGACACGACGAGGACTGACAATTTATCAGAGGAGGAAGCGATGAAGGCGACGATTTTGGGACTCGGGCTTGCCGCATTGATATTCACCGCGTGCGGCGCAAGCGCACAGCAATGCGAGAATCCGCCGGCGATCCGGTTCTCGATCATCCCGACCGAGGAGACGATCCAGGAGCTGACCCTCTACAAGCCGGTGGTCGATCTGCTGGCGAAGAACACCGGCAAGAAGATCGAGTTCTATATGCCGACCTCCTACGCGTCGGTCATCGAGGCGATGCTCGGAAACTGGGTGGATGTCGCCGTCCACGGCCCCGCCTCCTACGTGATCGGCAACGAGCGCAGCAAGAACATCGAGGTCTTCGCCACCTACGCCAAGGCCAAGGGCGTGTTCCAGCAGGAAGGTCCGGGGTATCACGCGGTACTCGTCGCCAAGAAGGGAACCAAGTTCACCGACATCAAGGCGCTGAAAGGATCGGTGGTGGCGCTGGCGGATCCGGCGAGCACCTCGGGCAATCTGCTGCCGCGGGTCGAATTCGCCGAACAGATCGGCAGGGTCGAGCTCGAGGATTATTTCGGCAAGGTCGTCTACAGCGGCAGTCACGACAAATCGGCCATCGCCGTGGCCGAAGGCAAGGCCGACGCCGCCTTCGTGGCGACGCACCGGCTCGACAACGTGATCGCGCGCAACCTCGCTAAGGCCGAGGATTTCACGGTGCTCTGGACGTCGCGTCTCGTACCGCAGGACCCATTCACCTATCGTGCGCAGCTCTGCCCCGATCTCAAGCAAAAGATCCGCGACACCTTCTTGACCCTGCACAACGAGCCCTCGGCTGCGAAGTTCCTGCAGAACCTGCAATCCACGAAGTTCGTGCCGATGGAAGCGAAGGATTACGACATCATTCGCGATCTGCGGAAGGCCGAGGAAGAAGCCAAGAAGAAGCGCGGCTGAGCGCCCGAGGGTCGACGGTTCATGGCGATCCTCGACGTGCGGGATCTTCGCGCCCGCTACAGCAAGGGCGGGCGCGAGATCCTGAAGGGTGTGAGCTTCAGCGTGGAGGCCGACGATTTTTGCGCCGTGATCGGGCCGAGCGGCGCAGGCAAGTCGACATTGATCCGATGCATCAACAGACTGGTCGAGCCCGACTCGGGCGAGATCCTGCTCTATGGGCGCGACGTGGCCAAGCTGTCGACGCGCGAGTTGCGCGCGACGCGCCGCAACATCGGCATGATCTTCCAGGAGTTCAACCTGGTGAACCGCATGTCGGTCATGGACAACGTGCTATCCGGCCGGCTCGGCGCCGTGAGCACGCTGCGCAGCATCGTGAAGCTCTTCCCACGCGCCGACATCGAGCGGGCGCTGGCCATGCTCGACCGCGTCGGCCTGGTCGACCATGTCGACAAGCGCGCCGACCAGCTCTCCGGCGGACAGCGCCAGCGCGTCGGCATCGCCCGCGCGCTGATGCAGGATCCGAAACTGCTGCTGGTCGATGAACCGACGTCCAGCCTCGATCCGAAGATCTCGCGTGAAGTGATGACGCTGATCCGGGAGGTGGCGCGCGAGTTTCACGTTCCCGTTCTGTGCAACATCCACGACGTCCAGCTCGCGACCGAGTTCTGCAGCCGAATCCTCGGCCTGCAGGACGGGGTGAAGATGTTCGACGGGCCGACGGCGGCGCTCGATCGTCGCAAGCTCGACGAGATCTACGCGATGGAAGTGCTCTGACATGGCGATCGTCGCAGCCCCTGATTTCGGGGTGATGCTGCGCAACCGGAATTTGCGCCTTTGGCGCTCCGCTGCCGTCGTCGCCGTGATCGGCGCGATCGCCCTGGTATGTGCGCATCAGGTCATGATTGTCGACACCGACTGGGCGCGGCTCGGCGGCTTCGCGGCCATCCTGAAAACCACCGGGCGTTTCATCGGCATCGATTGGACCCTGGTGCCGCAGCTATTCGTGCCTGTGATCGAGACGTTGATGATGGCGACGCTCGGCACGGTCGTCGGCGCACTGCTCTGCGTGCCGGTGATCTGGCTGGGCGCGCTCAACATCACGCCGTCGCGCCATATCGCCTATCCGCTAGGGCGTCTGCTGATGACGGTGAGCCGATCGATCCATGAGATCGTTTGGGCCCTCATCTTCGTTTCCGCCGTCGGGCTCGGTTCGCTTGCCGGCATTCTCGCTCTCGCGATGCGGTCGATTGGCTTCATCGCCAAAATCACTGCCGAGGCGATCGAGAATGTCGACAAGGGCCCCATCGAGGCGATGCAAGCCACAGGCGCGGGGACGCTCCAGGTCTTCCGCTTCGCGATCATGCCGCAAATCCTGCCGGTCGTGCTCGGCGTGCTGATCTTCGAATGGGACATCAATATCCGGCGCTCCGCGATCATGGGACTGGTTGGCGCCGGCGGCCTCGGGCTCACGTTCCATCGTCAGATGGTGATGTTCAACTGGCCGGGCGTGACGACGGTGATCCTCGCGATCCTCGGACTCATCGCTCTGGGCGAACTCCTGTCCCACCACGCCCGCAAGGCGGTCACATGAGGTCGGCCGCACGACCGGCGCGGCGCTGGTCACGATTCCGCTACCCCGACACGCTGATCAGCTTCGCGATTCAGCTCGCCGTGCTGGTGTTCATCGCCTATGCCGCGATCCATCTCGACGTGAAGTTCGAGCGTCTCGTCGAACTCTTCTCACGCGTCTGGGCGCTGCTCGCGGAGCGCTACTGGCCACCGAACCTGAGCTTGCTCACGACGCCGCGCTTTCTGCGCGCCGTGTTGGATACGATGGAGATGGCCTATCTCGGCATGCTGCTCGGCGTGCTGTTCGCGATTCCCCTGGCCTGGCTCTCGGCGCGCAACGTGACGCCGAGCCGCCGCGTTCTCTATCCGGCGGCACGTATGATCGTGATGGCCTGCCGAGCCGTGCACGAGATGATCTGGACGATCCTGTTCGTCAGCATCCTCGGCTTTGGGATGCTCGCCGGTGTGATCGCTTTGACGCTGTTCTGCATCGGCTTCGCGGCCAAGCTCTTCGCGGAGGAGGTCGAGGCGATCGACCCCGGCCCCGTGGAGGCGATCCGAGCCAGCGGCGCCAACGAGTTGCAGGTCTTCGTCTACGCCGTCCTGCCGCAGGTGCGAGTCGCCTGGACGGGAATCGTGATCTACACCTGGGATGTCGCGTTTCGCGCGGCGACCGTCGTCGGCTTCTTCGGCGCGGGTGGCATGGGCTGGTACCTGCAGCGCTACGTGCAGCAGCTCGACAACCAGCGCGTTGCCGCGGTGCTGCTGTCTATCGTCGCCCTGGTCCTCGTCTCCGAGATCGCCTCCGCCGTCGCGCGGGCGCGGATCGCGCGTGGTTCCTAACCGCGTCGAATTGCATAAGAGAGATGTTTGCGCGAGGCTCGCGCGTATGACACTCGACGCACTCCGCACCCGATGCTGTATCGCTGGCGGTGGGCCGGCAGGCCTGATGCTCGGGCTGCTGCTCGCGCGCGCGGGAGTCGAGGTCATCGTGCTCGAGAAGCACGCTGACTTCCTGCGGGATTTCCGTGGCGACACAATCCACCCGTCGCCGATGGAGGTCATGCACGAGCTGGGCTGGCTCGAAGAGTTCCTGCAGCTCCCCCATCAGCCCGTGCCGCGACTGACCGCGCAGTTCGGCGACACCGTGGTCGCGCTCGCCGATTTCTCGCGCCTGCGAGCCCGGGCGAAGTTCATCGCGATGATGCCGCAATGGGACTTCCTCGCTTTCCTCGCCCGCAAGGCGCAGGCCTCTCCGTCCTTCCGACTGATCATGCAGGCCGAGGCCCATGAATTGTTGCGGGAGGGTGACCGCGTGATCGGGCTGCAGGCGCGATTGCCAGCAGGCGCTGTCGAGATTCGCGCGGATCTCGTGGTGGCGGCCGAAGGCCGAGGCTCGACGCTGCGGGCGAAATCCGGCCTCATCGTGGAGGAGTTCGGCGCGCCGATGGATGTCCTCTGGTTTCGCCTGTCACGGCAAAGCGGCGATACATCCGAGACGCAAGGACGTTTCGATCCCGGCCGGATCTTCATCATGCTCAATCGCGGTGCTTACTGGCAGTGCGCTTATGTCATCGCCAAGGGCGCCGATGCGCAAATGCGTGCGGCGGGACTGCCGACGTTTCGCGCAAGCCTGGCCGCCATGCTCCCCTTCGACCGCAGGCGCGTCGCGGAGATCCAGGATTGGGACGCGGTGAAACTCCTCACCGTGCAGGTCAATCGCCTCCAGCAATGGTGGCGGCCCGGCTTTCTATGCATCGGCGACGCCGCCCATGCGATGTCGCCGGTCGGTGGCGTCGGCGTGAATCTCGCCGTCCAGGATGCGGTGGCTGCGGCGAATATCCTTGCCGACCCGTTGGCGCGCGGCATCGTCGGACCGAGCGACCTCCAAAGGGTGCAGCGGCGGCGCGCCCGTCCGACGCGTCTGACCCAACGACTGCAGCTGATGATCCAGACGCGCGTGATCGCCCCAGCCCTGTCGCAGCGCGGGCCGATCAAACCGCCCCTGATGCTTCGCCTCCTCACGCGCGTGCCCGTTCTCAGAGATCTGCCGGGCCGGATCATCGGACTCGGTTTCCGGCCCGAACTTCCCCGCTCTCCGGCCAAGTGACGCTTCGTCGGCGCAGACGCTCTTCGCGGGCCGCTTTCACCAGTATGGGTGAATGTCGTCGCCACCGCGCTGCTCGGCGATGGCGCGGCGGCGGAATCCGCGATGCCCGACTTGATCCCTGGACCAATCTGGGTCACTTGGATCCAGGCAGCGAAGGGGAGCGTGCGTGCTGCCTCCATTGTGATGAGAGAAGAATCGATGCCCATCAAGATACCCGACGATCTTCCGGCCCGCGCCACGCTGCTTGCCGAGGGCGTGATGGTCATGCGCGAAGCCGAGGCCGTGCGCCAGGACATCAGGCCGCTGCGGATCGGGCTCTTGAACCTGATGCCCGACAAGCCGAAGACCGAGACGCAATTCGCCAGGCTGCTCGGTTCGACGCCGCTCCAAGTGGAGCTGACGCTGGTCAAGATCACCAGTCACGTCGCGCGTAACACGTCCCAGGATCACATCATCTCCTTCTACCATTCCTGGGAGGACATTCGGTCGGAGCGCTTCGACGGCTTCATCGTGACCGGCGCGCCGATCGAGACGATGCCGTTCGAAGAGGTGACCTACTGGGACGAGCTACGCCGCATCTTCGACTGGACGCAGACGAATGTGCATGCCTGCCTCAATATCTGCTGGGGCGCGCAGGCCGCCGTCCATCATTTCCATGGCATGCCCAAGCATCCCTTGCCCGAAAAGGCATTCGGCGTCTTCCGCCACCGCAATCTCGCGCCCGCCTCGCCCTATCTGCGCGGCTTCTCGGATAATTTCTCGGTTCCGGTGTCACGCTGGACCGAAGTGCGAAGCGCGGACATCCCCGAAGGCAGCGGCCTCCGAGTCCTGATGGAGTCGGACGAGACGGGTCTCTGCCTGCTCGACGATCCGGCCCGCCGGTCGCTGCACATGTTCAACCACATCGAATACGATTCAAACTCGCTGCGCGACGAGTATCGCCGGGACCTCGCGGCCAACAAGCCGATCGCCCTGCCGCGGAACTACTTCCCCAGGGACGACCCGAACCGCGAGCCGAGGAACCGCTGGCGCAGCCACGCCCATCTGCTCCTCGGCAACTGGATCAACCAGCTCTACCAGACCGCGCCCTTCGACATCGCGGCGATCGGAAGCTGACGGGTAAAGACGAGATCACGAATGTTCTGGCGCGGCACGGAGATGGCCGCCAGCGCGCGGTCAGATCAGGCCGACATCCCGGAGGATGGCGTCCACGCGCTTCGACTCCTCGTCGTTCAGTGAACGCTGCGGGCGCGCCATGATGTTGGTGTCGATGATGCCGAGCCGACGCATCGCGGTCTTGAAGCCGCCAACGCCTGCCGAACCAGCGCTGGTGCGCGGCAGGCTCACGCGTATGATCTCGAACAGCCGGCTGAGCCGGTCCTGCTCCTTGCGCGCCTGCGTCCAGTCGCCGCGGCGCGCGGCGTCGTAGAGCCGGACATAAGCGTGCGGATCGACATTCCCGAGGCCGGGCACCACGCCATGCGCGCCGGCGAGCAGAATGCCGTCGACGGTCAGCTCGGCGCCGGTCATCAGGAACACGCTTGGCCGATCGGCGAGGTCGGAAAGCAGATAGCGGAAGCCGCCCTCGTCGCCGCTCGAATCCTTCACGCCGGCGATCACGCCTTCGCGCGCCAGATCCACGATCGAGCCGCGCTCGAGCTTGGTATGGACGCAGACCGGAATGTCGTAGGCGATGATCGGCGCGTCCACCGCGTCGCGGATATAGCGGAAATGGTCGAGTATCTCGGGCTGGCTGGTGCGCGCGTAGAACGGCGCCGTGACAACCATGGCGTCGACGCCGATCGCCCTGGCGGCGCGGGCATGGCCGATGTCGCGATCGGTCGTCGGATCGATCACGCCGGCGAGGATCGGCGCGCGGCCATTCACCACCTTCACGGCGTGTTCGAGGATGGCGCGTCGCGTCGCCTCGTCATGGAACACGACCTCGCTGGTCGAACCGAGAATGAACAATCCGTGCACGCCGCCGCTGAGCAGATGCTCGAGCACGCGGGTGAAGGAGCCGTAATCGACTCGGAAATCCTTGGTCAGCGGCGTGACGACCGGCGGGACGACGCCGTGAAAGCGGGTCGGAAGTGGCATCAGACTATTCTCCGATTCAATCAAATGTATGCGTAACCCGAGTCGGCGGCATGGTGCAGCCAGATTGGTCGGCAGCGATGTATATCCCGACCCTTGATTGATTTGGCGACCAGGACGAGTGTTTCCGGAACGATGGTGGGATCTGTTGGAATCGTGGCTGTGGCGACGGCCGTGCCGCCGCATATTCTTATGCAAGCGGATGTAGCGGCGACGGCACAGGTGCTGTTTGCGAACCGTTTCGACCACTACGATCGTCTCGCAACCGTCTTCGAAACCGCCGGCGTCAAGCGGCGCCAAGCCGTGCGGCCGCTCAATTGGTACGCCGAGCCGCGCGGCTGGCCCGAACGGACAGCGGTCTATCTCGATGCCGGCGCTGCGCTCTTCGTCGAAGCGACGCGCAAGGTCCTGGGCGCGGCGGGGCTGGCGGCACGCGATGTCGACACGATCGTCACCGTGTCCTCGACGGGGATCGCGACCCCGAGCCTGGAGGCGCGGGTCATGTCCGAACTCGGCTTTCGCAGCGACGTCGCACGGGTGCCGGTGTTCGGCCTGGGCTGCGCGGGCGGCGTCTCCGGACTCTGGATCGCCGCACGCCTTGCCCAGTCACGCCCGGGTTCGCTCGTGCTGTTCGTCGCGGTCGAGCTCTGCACGCTTGCCTTCCGGCTCGACGAATTCACGAAGGCGAATGTCGTCGCGACTGCGTTGTTCGGCGATGGCGCGGCGGCGTGCCTGCTCTCGACTGCCATGCCCAGGCTCGCGACCATCGTGGGCGGCGGCGAGCATACCTGGCCCGATACGCTGGGCATCATGGGATGGAACGTGGATCCCCAGGGCTTCGGCGTGATTTTCGCGCGAGCGATCCCGAGCTTCGCGGCCGCCGAGATGGGAACGGCCGTCGCCGGTATCCTCGGCCGGATCGGGCTTCAATCTGACGATGTCGATCGCTTCGTCTGCCATGCCGGCGGTACCAAGATCATCACGGCGCTCGAAACCGCGCTCGCGCTCATGCCCGGCAGCCTCGATCATGAGCGCAGCGTGCTGGCCGATCACGGCAACATGTCCGCGCCCACCGTGCTGTTCGTGCTCGAGCGCGTGCTGCGTGCCGGGTTGCCGCGTCGCACCGTGCTCACCGCGATGGGGCCGGGCTTCACGGCCGCCTGTGTCGCCATGACGAGGACCCATTGAGCCTGGCGATCGCGCTCCTCACCCTGGTGACGCTGCAGCGCGGCGCCGAGTTGCTCTGGGCAAAACGCAACACGCGACTCTTGCGCGCGCGCGGTGCGGTGGAGAGATCGCCCGGCCACTACACGCCGCTCGTCGTGATTCACCTCGCGTGGCTCGGCGGGCTTTGGTGGTCCGTCGGGACCGCGACGCCAAGCCTTGGCTGGATCGGCGCCTATGCAATGTTGCAGCTGGCGCGCGCCTGGGTGCTGATCACTTTGGGTGAACGCTGGACGACGCGCATTCTCGTGCTGCCGGGCGAGGCGCTGATCGGTTCCGGGCCCTATCGCTTCATGAAGCATCCCAACTACGCAATCGTCGTGGGTGAGATCGCAATTCTGCCGCTGGCCCTCGGCCTGCCCGGCTTCGCGCTCGCCTTCTCGGTGCTCAATGCGATGATCCTGGTGATTCGCATCCGCGCCGAGAACACGGCCCTCGCCGATGGCTGAGCCGGCCGAGAACGCCGCGTCGACGCTGGCCACCGCCGGCGGGTTCGGGGTGATGTGCGTGGGCATGTTCATGGCGATCCTGGACATCCAGATCGTCGCGACATCGCTGCCGACGATGCAGGCCGCGCTCGGACTCAAGCCCGATGAGATGAGCTGGGTGCAGACTTCCTATCTGATCGCCGAGGTGATCGCGATCGCGCTCACCGGTCTGCTCACGCGCGTGCTCTCGATTCGTGGCCTGTTCTGCGCCTCGCTCGCAGTTTTCACCCTCGCGTCGATCGGCTGTGCCGCGAGCACGGGGCTGGCGTCACTGATCATCTGGCGGGTCGTCCAAGGCTTCGCCGGCGGGACGCTGATCCCCGCCGTATTCGCCGCCGTCTTCCTGCTGTTCCCGGTACGTCAGCAAGGCGTGGCCACGACGATCGCCGGCGTCTTGGCCGTTCTCGCGCCGACGATCGGGCCCGTCGTTGGCGGCTGGATCACCGATACGCTGTCGTGGCGGTGGCTGTTCCTGATCAATGTCGGACCCGGATTCGTCGCGGTCGCGCTCGGGGCTATGCTGCTGCCGCGCGAGCGCAGGGATTTCGCGCAGCTGCGCACGCTCGACCTCGCCGCGCTGGGCTGCGGCGCCATCGCGCTGGCAAGCCTGGTGATCGGCCTCAAGCAGGCGCCGCTCAGCGGCTGGTTCTCCGGCGTCGTTCTTGGGCTGCTCGCGCTCGCCATCGTCAGCGCAACGGCATTCGCCCGGCGCACGCTGCGGGCCGATCGGGGCATCGTCGAACTGCGCCTGTTCGCCGATCCGCGCTTCACCGTCGGCTGCATCCTAAGCTTCATCCTCGGCATGGGACTGTTCGGCTCGGTCTATCTGATGCCGGTCTTCCTCGCCTTCGTGCGCCATCACGATGCGTTCGAGATCGGCAAGATCATGCTCGTGACCGGCGTGGCGCAGCTGGTGACCGCGCCGCTCGCCGTCCTTCTCGAGCGCCGCTGCGCGGCCTGGCTGCTGAGCGCCGGCGGCTTCGTGTGCTTCGCCGGCGGCCTTTTCCTCGGCGCGTTCCATACACGCGAGACGGATTTCGCCGAGATGTTGTGGCCGCAACTCGTGCGCGGCGGCGCCATCATGTTCTGCCTGCTGCCGCCCACGCGCATCGCGCTCGGCCATCTGGCGCGCGCGGCGATCACGGATGCGAGTTCGCTGTTCAACCTGATGCGCAATCTCGGCGGCGCGATCGGCATTGCGATCATCGACACCATTATTATTTTTCCAACCTCAAGCGCCTCGTGCCCGCGCACGTACGACAGAAACACCGGCATCAGATAAACCGATCCGAACAATCCGATCCCCGTGACAAAGCTGAGCACGCAGCCCACGGCGAAGTTGCGGTCGCGAAATGTCTTTACGTCGACCAGGGGATGCTGCGAACGG
>JANNTF010000297.1:0-4512 GCA_031403455.1 Alphaproteobacteria bacterium
ACAAGTTCGCGGCGCGGGCGTGGAACTACGTCACGCTCGGCTACGGCCGGGACGAGGCGTGGTGGAAGCGCTTCTGCCTCGCGCTGGCGACCGCCGGCTACGACGACGTGCTGTCGATCGAGCACGAGGATTTGCTGATGAGCCCGGAAGAGGGCGTCGAGAAATCCGTAGCGCTACTGCGCCGCGTCATGGTCAACCAGCGGCCGCGGGCCGAGCTCAGCCGGCGGTAGCGCGGCGCAAGGTCGCGGCGACATTCGGCGTCGCGGCGAAACACGGGCCGACGCGCACGGGTCCCTCGCCGGCGAAGAAATCATCGACCTCGGCGCCGGCTTCGCTCGCGAGGACCAGACCGGCGCAGACGTCCCATGAATTGATCCGGTTCGCCCAGAAGCCCTCCAGCCTGCCATCCGCGACATAGGAGAGGCTGAGTGCGGCCGAGCCATAGCGGCCGAACTCCGCGCCCTGGGCAACGAGGCGTTGCACGACTCCCGTGAAGCTCTCCGTCGATTGCTTGAAGGTGAAGCCGAGACTGACGCGCGCGCGCGACGGCTCGGCCTGGCTCACGCGCATCGGCCGGCCATTGCACGTCGCGCCATGGCCTTGGCGCCCGGCGAACATCTCGTCCTGGATCGTGTCGTAGACGAAGCCGAGGACGGGAACATTGTCGACCAGCAGCCCGACCGACACGCACCAGAACGAGATTCCGCGAACGAAATTGGTGGTGCCGTCGATCGGGTCGATCACCCAGCAGACGCTTCCCTGCCCCTGCTGCCCGTGCTCCTCGCCCAGCACTGCGTCGCTGGGAAATGCGGCAGACAGCTGCGCCACCAGCACCCGTTCGACCTCGCGATCGGCGACGGAGACCACGTCCTGGGCGCCCTTCAGCTCGATCGCCAGCTCCCGACGCCGCTCAAAAAAGCGCCGAGCCTCGCGGCCGGCGTCTCGCGTCGCCGCGAGACCGGCGGCAAAGCGTAGATCGAGATCGACGCTCTCCATGTGCTTCAAGCAAACTCCCATTGGCGCACGCGCGCTGTGATATAGATTTATGACGGTTTGATGAAGCACCGCATTTCCCAAGCCGCGCTCAAGGGAGGATCAGAGATGCTCAGTAATCCATTGCTCACCGCCGTGACGAGAACCTTGCTCCTCGGCCTGACGGCTGGCGGCATCCTCGTGGCAGGCGTCGACGCCCAGGCGCAGGGGCGGCTCAATCTCTACTGCTCGGTGCAGGAGGATTGGTGCCAGTTGATGCAGACCGAGTTCGAGAAGGCGACCGGCATCAGGGTCGCGATGACGCGCAAATCCTCAGGCGAGACCTATGCCCAGGTGAAGGCGGAGAAGGACAATCCGCGCGGTGACATCTGGTGGGGCGGCACCGGCGATCCGCATCTCCAGGCCGCCGAAGAAGGCCTGACCCAGGCCTATGAATCGCCGCGCATGAAGGAGATGCAGGATTGGTCGGTGGCGCAGTGGCGGACCGGCAAGCAGCGCACGGTCGGGATCTACGCCGGCGCGCTCGGATTCGGCTTCAACACCGAGCTGCTCGCCAAGAAGAAACTCCCCGAACCCAAATGCTGGGCCGATCTCACCAAGCCCGAGTACAAGGGCGAAGTCCAGGTCGCCAATCCGCACTCTTCCGGCACCTCCTACACGCTCGTCGCGTCCGTGGTGCAGCTCTTCGGCGAGCAAGGCGGGTTCGACTATCTCAAGAAGCTCAACGTGAACGTCAATCAGTATACGAAGTCGGGCGCGGCGCCGATCGTCGCCACCGGTCGTGGCGAGACGTTGATCGGCATCGTGTTCATGCATGATGCGATCACGCAAACCATCCGCGGTTTCCCGATCAAGACCGTCGCGCCGTGCGAAGGCACGGGATACGAGATCGGTTCGATGTCGATCATCAATGGCGGGCGCAATCTCGACTCGGCGAAGAAATTCTACGACTGGGCGCTGTCGCCGGAAGCTCAGGCGCTCGGCGCGCGTGCCGAGAGTTTCCAGGTGCCGTCGAACAAGGGGTCCGTGACGCCGCCGCAAGCGCCCAAGCTGTCGGAGATCAAGCTGATCAACTACGATTTTCCGAAATACGGATCGTCGGAAGAGCGCAAGCGGTTGCTGACGAAGTGGGACGCCGAGATCAAGGTCAGCAACTGACATCGTCAGACCGGATCAGCCGACCGTGCTTGCCACGATTCCGCTCTGGCTCGCGGTCGGCTGGATCGGGTTCGCGATCCTGCCCTGGTACGGGCTCGAGGACGGGCTGACGCGTACGCCCATCGCCGCCTTTCTGGGCAGCGAGGCGGCATCCGGTCTGGTCCAGGCCTTGGCGTATGGCCGTTGGTGGCTCTGGCCGTTGGCGTTGGCGCTCGCGGCGCCGTTTCTCACCCTTCGTCGACCACGTGACGACAGGCTGAGCGCCACGATCCTGATCGCCGCGGGCGTGGGCGGGCTGATCTGGATGTTCGGTCAGGGTTTCGCCATCGGTCACAAAGGCTGGGGCTGGGCGTGGCTCAATCCCACGTTCGGGGAATTGGCGACGCGTCAATTCGGGCTGGGCTGGGGCGCGACGCTGGTCGGCGGGGCATTCTTGTTCTTCATTACTTCAGGTGTCGCGCGACGTGGCGCCATGCGCGGCGACGAGTTCGTCGCCGGCGCGATCGGGCTCGTGGTCGCGACGGTCGCTCTCTTCGTCTTCTGGCCCGTGGCGGAAGTCCTCTTCGAAGCGGCAGTCGGGCCCGATGGCCGCTTCGCGCTCGCGCCGCTGACGGCTCGCTTGTCGACCTCGACGATCTGGGGACTCGGTTGCTTTCAGGGCCAGCGCTCCTGCGGCGTGTTCTGGAACAGCATCATCCTCGCCACCATCGTCGGCCTCACGACCACCGCGCTTGGCCTGGCTTTCGCCCTGCTTTCCCATCGCACGAGTTTCCCGGCGAAGCCGCTGCTCAAGCTGGTCGCCGTGCTGCCGGTGATCACGCCGCCTTTCGTGATCGGCCTGGTCATCATCCTGCTCTTCGGACGCAACGGCGCCATCACGCTGTTCCTGGAGAGCAGCTTCGGCGTCCCTCCGTCGCGCTGGATCTACGGCCTCACCGGATTGGTGCTCGTGCAGACCCTCGCCTTCGCGCCGATCGCCTTCATGGTCCTGATCGGCGTCGTCCAGGGCGTGAGTCCCTCCATGGAGGAGGCGGCGCAAACGCTGCGTGCTTCGCGTTGGCGCGTGTTCACGACGGTGACTCTGCCACTCATCCGTCCCGGACTCGCCAATGCCTTCCTGATCGGCTTCGTGGAGAGCCTGGCCGATTTCGGCAACCCGCTCGTGCTCGCCGGCAATTTCAATGTGCTGTCGACGCAGATCTTCTTCGCCATCGTCGGTGCCCAGAGCGATCCCGGCCGTGCCGCTGCCTTGTCGATCGTGCTCCTCGTGATGTGTCTCGGCGCCTTCTTCGTGCAGAACGTCTGGCTCGGCAAGCGCTCCTACACCACGGTCGCCGGCAAGGGCGATAGCGGCGTGCACGCGGTGCTGCCGCGGCGCGCGCAATGGCTGATCTACGGCACCGCGGTACCCTGGATGATCTTCACGCTGATCGTCTACGCGATGATCGTGGTCGGCGGCTTCGTGGAGAATTTCGGCCGCGACAACAGTTTCACGCTGAAACACTACGTCATCACCTTCGGCATCGAATGGGGACAGCACGGCATGGTCTGGGCCGGCCGCGCCTGGAACTCGCTGTGGACGACGTTGCAGCTCTCCGCGCTCGCCGCACCGCTCACGGCGGGCATCGGCCTCCTCACGGCCTATCTGCTCACGCGCCAGGAATTCCACGGCAAGAAGGCCTTCGAGTTCACGACGATGCTCAGCTTCGCGATTCCCGGAACCGTGATCGGCGTCAGCTACATCATCGCCTTCAACGTGCCGCCGATCGAGCTCACCGGAACCGGACTCATCCTCGTGATCTGCTTCGTCTTCCGCAACATGCCCGTTGCAATCCGCGCCGGGATGGCGACGCTCTCGCAGATCGACAAGAGTCTCGACGAGTGCTCCCTGACGCTGCGCCACGGCAGTTTCGCGACGCTGCGTCGGGTCATCGTGCCCTTGCTGCGGCCGGCGATCGTCGCCGCTCTTGTCTACAGCTTCGTGCGCGCGATCACGTCGGTGAGCGCGGTCATCTTCCTGGTGAGCGCCGAATACAATCTCGCCACCGCCTATATCGTGAACCGCGTCGAGGTTAGCGAGTACGGCGTCGCCATCGCCTATTCCTCGGCGCTCGTCGTCATCATGGCCATCGGCGTCGGCCTCATCCAACTCGTGGTCGGCGAGCGGCGTCTCGGTCGGCGCAGCGCGGCCATTCCACTCCCACGCGAGGCTTCGGCATGAAGATCGCCGCCCGATCCACCGACGTCGAATTCCGCGGCGTGACTCGTCGCTTCGGAAATGTGACGGCCGTCGACGCCATCTCGTTTCACATCGCCAG
The DNA here is from genome assembly GCA_031403455.1 of Alphaproteobacteria bacterium. Classification (GTDB taxonomy): domain Bacteria; phylum Pseudomonadota; class Alphaproteobacteria; order CACIAM-22H2; family CACIAM-22H2; genus CAIOSQ01. Next base: position 4,470 of record JANNTF010000297.1, read on the forward strand.
CGGCACGCTCGTCACGTTGCTCGGGCCCTCGGGCTGCGGCAAG
>JANNTF010000298.1:0-3466 GCA_031403455.1 Alphaproteobacteria bacterium
CCACCGGCGCGTCGGCGCCGTGCTGGTGACGGGTCGGGACGGCGGTTTGATCGGCATCTTCACCGGTCGTGATGCTTTATCGCGGGTGCTGGCCGAGGGTCGCGACGCGGCGACGACTGCGCTCGAGGCCGTGATGACGAAGGCCCCGGATACCCTGGCGCCGGACCACAAGGCAATCGACGTGTTGCGCCGCATGCGCGACGGCGGCTTCCGTCACATGCCGATCGTCGATCACGACCGCATTGTCGGGATCGTCTCGCGTGGCGACATGCGCGGGCTCGAGCAAGCACGACTGGACGAAGAGACGGGCCTGTGGGAGCGCATCTGATCCCGCCGTCGCGCATCTGACCAGGCCGATGGGCCCGATCTAGGACAGGGTAAACGCCGAGCACCTTGCCGATCAGCGCGGTTCACGACATCAGCGAGATCGTCTCGTGAGACGCCTGAGCGCCGAACTCACGCCTGCCGCACATAGGTGCCAGGGGCATCGCACAGCGCCAACAGGCCGGCCGCGGGCGCCGCCATTGGTGGTGGATCGCCGGACTCGCCGGAGATGGCGACCAGCCAGCGAACCCAGCTCGGCCACCACGAGCCGTCCGTGACAGGCGTGTCGGCGAACCAAGTCTCGGGGTCGCGATAGCGGTCGCCCTCGCGCTTGGTGGCGACACGGAAGCGGCGCCCGGCATGGCCCGGCTCGGAGACGATGCCGGCGTTGTGGCCGCCATCGGTCAGCAGGAATGTCACGTCGGCGTCAGCCAGGAGATGGAACTTGTACACCGAGCGCCACGGCGCAACGTGATCCCATTCCGTTCCGATCACGAAGAGCGGAGCGCGAATGTCGGTCAGCGCCACTGGCCGGCCATCGACCTCGTAGCGACCCTCGGCGAGATCGTTGTTCAGGAAGAGGTGACGCAGATATTCCGAATGCATGCGATAGGGCATGCGTGTCGCATCGGCGTTCCAGGCCATCAGATCGCTCATGGCGCCGCGCTCGCCCAGAAGATACTCGCGCACCAGCCGCGACCACAGCAGGTCATTCGAACGCAGCAGCTGGAAGGCGCCGGCCATCTGCTGGGTGTCGAGGAAGCCCTGCTCCCACATCATGTCCTCGAGGAAGCTGACCTGGCTTTCGTTGATGAACAGGCTGAGTTCACCGGGTTCACGAAAATCGGTCTGCGCGGCAAGGAAGGTGAGCGAGCGCAGGCGATGGTCGCCGGCGCGCGCACGCGCCGCGGCCGCGATCGCCAGCAACGTGCCGCCAAGGCAGTACCCGGCGGCATGCACCGGGCGATCACCGACGATCGTCTTGATCGCCGCGAGCGCCGCTTCGACGCCGAGCGTACGATAATCGTCAAGCCCGAGATCGCGGTCCTCGGGTCCGGGGTTCTTCCACGAGATCATGAACACGGTGAAGCCGGCGCCCACGAGATGGCGCACGAGCGAGTTATCCGGCGAGAGATCGAGGATGAAGTACTTCATGATCCAGGCTGGGACGATGAGCACTGGCTCCGGCATCACCTTGGCCGTCGCCGGCGCGTACTGGATCAGTTCGATCAACCGGTTGCGAAACACCACCTTACCCGGCGAAATCGCTACGGTTTCGCCGATACGAAAAGCCTCGACGCCCAGCGGCGGCTTGCCCGCCACCAGCCGCTCCCAGTCTTCGGTCAAATTGAATGCGCCGCGCAGAAAATTGGCGCCGCCCGTTGCGATCGCCCTCTCAAGCACTTCGGGATTGGTTGCGACGAAGTTGCTCGGCGAGACGATGTCGAGGAGCTGGCGTGTAGCGAACTCGACGACGGCTTCGTGCTGGCGCGTCACACCTCGCACGCCGGTCGTTGCGTTGTGCCACCATTGCTGCTGCAGCAGGAACGACTGGTAGATCAGACTGAACGGCCAGGTCCGCCAAGCGGGATCGCGAAACCGGCGATCCTGGGCAAGCGGCTCGATGCAGGGCGCCTCGCCAGGGCGCAGCGGGCTTGCGAAGGCGTGCACGTCCAGGCGCCAAGCCTTGCGCACCGCCTTGTGCACGAGTTGCATCTGCTTGCCCGGCGAGAAGAGCAGATGCGTCGCCCAGTCGAGATAGGCCGCGGCCACCGCGCTCGGCGAGATTCCGGCCGTGACGCGCGCGGCCAAGGCATGCAGCGAACGATCGACGATCTCCGACATCGCCGTCGACGCATAGGAATCACGCTCGAGCGTGAGGAGCGGCGGGGCCGAGCGGGACCGGGCCATCGTCGGCAAATCGCCGGTGGTCGCACCAGAAGGCCTCGTCACGCCGGCAGCTTCGCTTCGGCGACGATGCGGGCGAGATGCGCACCGAGTTCGGCATGCGGGATCTTCATCAGGTCCTTTGCCGACTCGGCAATGATCCGACGGCGCACGAGAGCGGTGAGCTCGATGCGCAACTCGCCCAGCGTTCTTGGCGGCGCGACGAGCACGAGGCGCTCTAACTCGCCTCTGCCGGCAGCCTGATTGACCAATTCGGCCACCCGCCGCGCAAAGGCTTCCTTGATTCGCGTATGCGGATCGCTGCGCGGCTCCATGGCATGACGCGCGCCGGAGCCGGGATCGAAGGCGCGGCCCGGCCGATCATCACCGAGCTCGCGCGAGAAGCCCTGGGCCCGCGGCTCGATCAACTCATGGTCAAGGACCGGCACGATCGCGCCGCGCGCCGCCGCCTGCTTGAACACGCGCGCATGCATGCCGTCGGCGATCACGAACCAAGTGACATGGCCGCGCGACATTACGCCGACATGGAGATGCGGTAGACAGCCAACGAATCCTTTACCGATGTCACGCCCGGCACGCCCTCGACCAGGATACGGACGGCATCGCGCTGATCGCCGCTCTCGACCAGGCCGGAGATCTCGACCAGGCCGTGATCGACGGCGACGTTGATCAGGGCCTTGGGCGTCCAGCTCTCCGCCTTCAAGCGGCGCTCGATCTCCTCGCGGACCTGGTGATCGTTCCGCCGCGGTGTCGCGCTGACAGGCGCCTGCGCAAAGGCCCGCAGCAGGTTGGATCGGCTGACGATGCCGACGACCTTGCCATCGCTGACGACCGGAACCCGCTTGATCCGCCGGCGCTCGAGCAGATCGGCGATTTCGGCGAGTTCGGTCTCTTCGGTCACCGTCACGACGCCCTTGGTCATGACGTCGGCGGCCACGAGGCCATGGGTCTTCTTGAACGCACGCGCGTCGTCCTCCGGGGAAGCGAGGAGTTGCAGCCACCACGGCTTACGGCTGACCGTTCCGGTCTCCGGACGATGCTGGAGATCGCCTTCGCTGACCATTCCGAGCAACGTGCCCTTGGCGTCGATCACCGGCATTGCGCTGATCGCGTGATCGATCAGATAGGTGGCGATCTGCCGGACTGGCGCGTTGGGCGTCACGCTTAGAACATGCCGGGTCATCACGTCGCGTGCCTTCATGGAGCGCTCCTCTTGTTCGGCAACAGGATCGAC
>JANNTF010000299.1:0-20478 GCA_031403455.1 Alphaproteobacteria bacterium
GGCGGATATCGGCTTCGTCGCTCACGCGGCCGCGTTCCAGATCGTCCTCGTGCACACAGGCGCCACGCAGGAAGATCGATCGCCCGTTGAGATGGATCTCGCGACCCACCACGCGAATCTCGCGAAACCCGACACGATCGGTCACGCGGTCATCGCCGAAGGAGAACTCGGCCTCGTAAAGCTGCGGCGCTTCCGGCGACCACAGCGCGGGACGTGCCAAGAGGCGCGCGCGGCCTTGGCCTCCCGTGACCGCGATCTCCACGCTCAAGCCAAGCGCTGGGATTGCCACCGTCGCGCGCCCATCCACCGTGTCGGAAAGGACGATCTCCACATCGATGTGCTGGAAGCTGCCATCGGGTACCAGTGCCATCGCGGCGCGGCGGATGAAGACCGGCGGCAGGCGGATCAGCGCCACGGCGCGATGCAGCCCACCGTAATTGAACCAATCGAAGTGATGCATCGGGACGCGATCGGGCTTGCGCCGATTCTCAACCATCACCTGGATTCGATTGGAGCCCGGGCGCATCGCGCGCGTCGCCTCGACCGTGAACGGCGTCGAGGCGCCGAGGTGACCGCCGATGCAGATTCCGTTGACAAAGACGAGGGCCGCATAGGCTGCAGCGCCGAACTGCAGCACGACGCGCTCACCGGGACGACCCGGCTGGAACTGGATGTCGCGGGTGTACCAGGCCGCCCCCTCGAAATGGCGCCATTCCGGCTGCAGCAGATTCCAGCATGACGGAACGGGGACGACATGCCCCGCCTCGACCTCGTAGTCGCGCGGCACGGCCCATTGCGAAGGCGGCCGGTCATCCTCGGCGTACCATTTCTGTCGCAGCCCCTCGTCGAACAGATCGAGAGTCATGAACCACTCGCCGCACAGGCTCTCGCTGATGCGCCCTGTCGTCGCGAGCAACTCGCGATGCCCGACCCGTAACGCCGTGAAAGGATCGGCATAGGTTTCGTCATGGAGATGGGCGAACGGATCGTGTATGCGCTGCCCAGTCATCGCGATGTCTCCGCACGAAAACCGATTCCGACCATGCGCCGAAACCGCCACGGCCAGCGCCCTGGCCAGAGCACATCGGCGATCATCGCGATGGCGATCCAGCGAAACCATGTCGCGAAGCAGTTCGAGAGTCCCTGCGGCTCCGCATATCCACGCACCCATCCATCCTGACGTCGGATGCCATCGCGCACATCGCAGAATCCACCATCGTCGTTCTGGAATTCGAGCAAGGCCTCGAGCAGCGTGACCAGCCACGACTCGATCTCCGCACGGCGATGGCCTATCAGGCGATGGCCATGCACCAGCACATCCACCGCATCGACATCGATGCACGCGCTGTCGACGCGCGGCGGCAGGCTCAAGCAATAATCGACCGCCCTGTCCTGATGCGGGAGGACGCGCCCGCGCGCGAACCAGAGGTGATGGTTGTGCATCGATCCCGCGAAGGCGTGGAGCATCCGCGTGGCGTCGGAGAGTTGCCCCACACCCCAGAAACCGGTCGAGGGCTCCTGCGTGCGGTCGTGCCAGTCGAACACCGCATCGAAGGCACGCGCGACGGCGCTGCGCGTGGGTTCATCACCGACGCGCTCGAGCAGCTGCAGGAAGCTGCCGAGATTCACGATGTTGTTTCCCTCCTGCCAGGGGTCACGCATGTCGCGCCGGCTGAGCCACGCGCCGAGCTTGTCGAGATCGAGGAACGGCGCGACGAAGTCGAGAACGGGCCGACGCTGCGGATCCAGCGCCTCGATGGCGCCGAGCGTGTAGTTCGTCACGTGAAAATCGATGTAGCGCCACGTCTCATCGCGGTCGGGCTTCTTGTGGACGTCTGCGTCCAGCATGCCGGTGATGCGAAAGCGCCCGTCGGGTAGGCGTGCGCGCTCGAACCAGTCGATGAGCGCGGCGCGCTCCGCCGCCGAGACATCGTCCAGCCCGCCGATCAGCGCCGTGCAGAGAATGGCGTTGTAGCTGCCGGGCAGCAGCATGCCGGGCCAGCGCACCTGGTCATGGGCCGGGGAAATGCGCGCCACACCGCGCGGTGCGCGCACGGCCTGCATCGTCGCCAGCCAAGTCAGCGTGCGCGTGCGCGCCGCCTCCACCCGCGCGGCGAGCGATGCTTGGCACGCATCCGCACTCACCCTTTCACCGCCCCCGACGCCATGCCCTGCATGACGCGCCGCTGCGCCATCAGGAAGACGATCGCCACCGGCAGCGTCGTGATGACCGCGAGCGCCATGATGCCTTGGAAATTGGCGCCCAGCTCCGTGTTCATCGCGAGCAAGGCGACGGGCAGCGTATAGCTGTCCGGCGTCTTCGAGATCACCAGGATTGGAAACCATTGCGACCAGTTCAGCAGGAACGTCACCAGCGTCACCGTGGCCGTGACCGGCATCGCCATCGGCAGAACGATGCGAAACAGGATCGCCGCCTCGCTGGCGCCATCCATCACGCCGGCTTCGATGACCTCCTTCGGAATCGCCCGGAAGAATTGCTCGAACAGGAAGAATTGGATCGGCCCGAGCGCGAGAAACAGGATCATGCCGGCGTAGGTGCCGAGCAATCCGAGCTTGAACATCACGACGTAGACGGGAATCACCAGCAGCATGTACGGATACATGATCGTCACGAGAAAACCGTAACGCAACACCGTGAAGCCGGGCAATTCAGGCTTGCGCACCAGCGCATAGGCGCCGAGCGCGGTGACCACGACGCCAAGCAGCGTCGACAGGCCGGTGATCGCGAATGAATTGGCGACGTAGACCCAGAGCTCGACGCCCCCGATGCGCGCGATCTCGCCGAGGATCCGCAGATCGAAGTTCTCCGGCAGCAGGCGCAGCGGATCCGTCATGACCGCGCGCGTCGAGCGAAAGGCACTGACGAACATCCACCAATAGGGATAGAGGAACAGCACCGAGATGATGATCGCGGCGCCATAGGCGAGCATCCGCGCCCCGATTCGTGACGTCGGCCTCATCGCCACGCGGCCTTGTCGCCGGCGCGGTAGGCGGTCAGCGACAGGCCGATCACCAAGGCGAACAGGATCGTCGCCATCGCCGTCGCTTCGCCGTATCTCCCCTGATCGAAGAGCTGGTACGCGTAGTAGCTGACGAAATTCGTGCGATCGTTCGGGCCGCCCTTGGTCATGACCACGACGACCGTGAACGTCTTGAGGAACTGGATCGTCGCGTAGACGATGTTGATGACCAGCGCGGGGCGCAACTGCGGCAGGATCACCCAGCGCCAGCGCTGCCAGGTGGTGGCGCCATCGATCGCGGCCGCTTCCTCCAATGCGCGATCGCGGATCGCCAGATTGGCGAGGAAAATGAGCATGTAGAACCCGGCGTGATGCCAGAGTTCCGCGATCAGAACGGCGGCGGTGACGGTATCGATGCTCGACAAACCGCCGAAGCCCGGCAGACCCAGGGCGCCCAGCGCCGCATTGACCGCGCCGAAGGACCTGTCGAACAGCCAGCGCCACACCACGTACCCGGCGACGTCCGGGGTCACGACAGGCAGGAAGATCGCTAGGCGAAAGAAGAGGTTGGCGCGCTGGAGCAATGTCGAGTCGAGCAGCGTCGCGAGCGCCAGCGCGAAAGCGAGGTTCGCCACCACCGCCAGCGCGGTGTAGACGAGCGTACGCAACAGCGATGCGGTGAAGAGTGGGTCGGCGAACACGGCGACATAATTGGCGAAGCCGACATAGCTCGGCGCCACGCGCAACGCCGTCGCCGACGCGGTGAACGAGATCTGGATCGACAGCAAGATCGGCCATACGCCGAACAGGATCGTCAAAGCCGCGAAAGGCAGCACGAAGAGATAAAAGACCCGGTGGGGCCAGAGCCGCGCGAATGCGCTCGTCATGTTCCTGGATGCCAGATGCACGCGACGCGGCGCGCAGAATCCTTGCTGCGCGCCGCGCGACGCAGGCTATTTCGCCAGACGCGCCACCATGTCGCGCATCTCGCGCGCGGTCTCGGCGATGAACGGCTTCCAATCGGCCGGCGGGCTGGTGATGCCCGCGAGCAGCTTGCGGTGATAGGCGGCCTCGAGCTCCGGGTACCAGGCATGGATCGATTCCGGAAAATCATAGGCGACGAGCTTGCCTTGCGCGCGCGCGAAGAATTGCGAGCGCTCCGAAAGCTTGCCGACATCGAGATCCTTGCGCACCGCCGCGCCGACCGTCTCGAGTGACGCCTGCTGCGCCTCCTTGGTGAGCATGAAGCGCGCGAACTCGATGGCCAGCTGCTTGTTCGGCGAATTCTCCGGTATCGCGATGCCGCGCATGCCGCCGATGACCACCGCGCTCTCGCGGCCGGCGGCGAATTTCGGCCACGGGCCTGAAACGAAATCGCCGCCCAGCACATTGGGCTGGTCCCATTTGCGCACGTTCCAATCGCCGACCCGGAACATGCCGGCGCGTCCGCCCTCGATCACCTGATACATCTCCGTGAAGGAGTGGTTCACGGTGTCGGGGGCCACGAATTTGTAGCCGCTATAGGTCTTGAGGAATTCCTCGAGCACCTGCGCATGCGCGGGCTCATCGATGACCACTTTGCCGGCTGGATCGACCAGCGTGTGGCGCAGCCCCGAGCCGAAGGTGAACAGATCGAGCATGTGGATCAGGTCGCGCGGCTTGGCGGCCTGCAGCGCGAAGCCGAATGTGTCGGCCTTGCCATTGCCGTCGGGATCGTCGTCGCGGAACTTCGCCGCCACGCGGCGCACGTCGTCCCAGCTCTCCGGGAATTTCTCGCCGATCTTGTCGAGCCAGCTCTTGCGCACGCCGAGCGCCATCTGCACGCGCTGCATCGGGATGATGATCATGCGGTCCTTGAACGTGGCGACGCGCAGATCGTCCTCACCCAGGAAGCCGCGATCGGCGACGCCGTCGAGAACCGGCTTCATGTCCATGATCCGGCCGGTCTGAGCCTGGATCCGGATCACGCGCTCGTAATTGTTGAAGACCAGATCGGGCGCGCTGTCCGTGTTCACGGCGCTGATCACGCGGCCGAACCATTGATCGGTCGGGAAGCTGAGCGAGCGCACGGTGACGCCCGGCTTGGTCTTGGCGAACTCGGCGCTCATGCGCTCGAACCAGGCGATGCCGTTGTCGCCGAGATCGTGCCAGACATTGAGGGTCTGTGCGCCCGCCGGGGCACAGGCCAGAAAGGCGGCAGCCAACAGGCCGCCGATCGCACGTAAGGCTCGCATGCTCGTTCCTCCCGAGATGTGGATGGGGCGCGACTTCTTTTACGTGTCGCTGTTACCGTTGGGAAAACGTTTTCCTTTGATTAGATTAGGCCGCAGCGCAGGAGCTGTACAAGAGCGAAGTCGAGACAGAGCGAAGTCGACCCATGACCCGAGACCTCCAGTCCAGACACCCTAAGCGCCCGGCCTCGATCGCGAGCGTGGCCGCACGCGCGGGCGTGTCGATCGCCACCGTCTCGCGCGTCGTGAACGGCGTGGCGAAGAAGGCGTCGGAGGAAACCACCGATCGCGTGCGCCGCGCCGTGGCCGAGCTTGAGTACCGTCCGATGAGCGCCGGCCGCGATCTGCGTCAGCGCCGCAGCCGCGTCGTCGCGCTGCTTGCGGCCAACCTCGCCAATCCAGCCATGGCCGGGATCGCGGCTGCGGCGGAGGCGGCGCTGCGCACCCATGGCATGGTCATGGTTGTTTGCGACAGCCATGACAAACCGGAGCTGCAGGACGAGTACCTACTCGAGATGCGCGCCCAGCGCGCACGCGCGACCGTGTTGCTCGGTGTCGTGGCAAGCCCGGTCCTGACGACTCTGCAGCGCGCCGGCGAGCCACTGCTCTTCGTCAGCCGGCGCTGCCCGGACTCGCCGCAGGCGCCCTTCGTCGGCATCGACAATCGCAGCGCCGGTGCTGAAGTCGCCGATTTCTTCGCCGCGCGCGGCTTGCGCGACGTCGCGGCGATCCACGGGCCGCTCACTTCCTCGGCGACCGCCGATCGTATCGCGGGATTTCGCGATCGCAGCCACGCACAGTCACTCGCCCTCGACGAGGCCGCTATCGTCTCGGTCACCGGCATCGATCATCTGGAGATCGGGTATCGCGGCATGGCGCGACTGCTCGCGCGCGACCCCCGCCCCGTCGGCCTGTTCTGCGCCAGCGATCTGATCGCCTTCGGCGCGCATCGCAAGGCGATCGAGAGCGGTCTGTCCGTGCCCGGCGATCTCACGATCGTCGGCTTCGACGACTCGCCGCTCAATGATTGGGTCGCACCCTGGCTCTCCTCCGTCCGCGTTCCGTATGACCGCTACGGCCCGGCGATCGTCGAGGCGATGACCGCGATGCTCGACGGCCGGCAGAGCATCAGCACCGTGCTGCCGCATCGCCTGGTCATCCGCGACACGCGGTAGCCCAAGCCGGGATCAGATCCCGAAGATCGACGCGAGGCCGGTGCGCGCGCTCAACGCCGCCATCGTCTCGTCACTCGGCACGACGACCGGCTCGGCGGCCGCTTTCAGGATCAGCGGCAGGATGCCGACATCGCCGGCGGAGAGCAGGAACATGCCGGGCCTACCGAGCACCCAATGCACCGACGGACGAATATCCTCCATCGCTTCCAGCGGCTGATACCAGGTCGTGCGGTCGCGCGTGACGCCCGCCGCCCAGGGGCCGCGCGCCACGCCTTTGATCGTTTGCACCGCGACGTTCTTCTCGGCCGCGAGCTTCACGGTGCGTTCGAAATCCGGCGCGTAGGTCTGATGCTGGGCGGTGAACCAGTTGTGCGGCAGCAGGATCGAGTCGAAATCGAACCGCTCGAGGCTGCGGCGATGCATTGCCGCCACCGTCCAGCCATGGCCGGTCACGCCGATATGCTTGACCAGCCCCTGCTCACGCGCCTCGATACAGGCATCCAGCGCGCCGCCGGACGACAGCGCGCGATCCCATTCATCGGGATGGAAGAGCGCATGGAGCTGGATCATGTCCAGCCGATCGGTCTTCAGGCGATCGAGCGACCGGCGGATCGAGTCGCGCGCGCCGGCATAGTCGCGATCTCCGGTCTTGCTCGCGAGGAAGAAGCGATCGCGATGGCGCGCCATCCAGCGCCCGACCAGCACTTCCGACTCGCCATAGCGCGCCGCGGTATCGATGTGGTTGATGTCGTATTCGAGCAGCAGATCGAGCACGCGATCGGCCGTGGACGCGTCGGCGCGCGCGAGTGCCGCGGCGCCGAACACGATCGCCGAACTCATATGGCCCGACCGCCCGAAGATACGCTTCTCGATGGCCATCGCATTCCCCTCCTGATCCAGGACGGGGAGACTAGCATCCGGCTCGGGCTTGTCAGGCTGCGGCCGCGTTGCACCGCTCGGGCAGCTTGCGCGGCAGACGGATCGTGAATGTCGACCCGCGATCGAGGATCGAGGCCACGTCGACATCGCCGCCATGCAGCGCGACCAGTTCGCGCACGAGATGGAGGCCGATGCCGGTCCCGGAAATCCCCATTGCGGTGCGCGCCCGGAAGAATCGTCCGAACAGATGGCCGATTTCGTCGGCGGCAACGCCGACGCCATGGTCTTGGACGGCGATTTCGACGTCCCGGGCCGATGGTGCCGCACGCACCTCGATTCGCCGCGCATGCCCGGAGTACTTCACCGCGTTCGACAGCAAATTCGTGAACACCTGCTCCAGCAGCTTCGGGTCGCCCGCCACCGTGACACCCTCTGCCGGGAGCAGCAGCGCGATCTCGAATCCCGGGCTCAGCTGCCGCTGCACGGCACAGACCTCGCGCAGCAGGACTGCGAGATCGAGGGTCTCCGGATGGAACTCGATCTGACCCGCCTCGAGCTTCGAACTCGACAGCGTGCGATCGATCAGCCCGACCAGGCGCGCAACGGCGCCTCGAATGCGCTCGACGCGCCGACCAATACCGATATCCGCTGCCAGGCGATGCGCGGCCAGGCGCTGCGCGGCGCCGTCGATGATCGCCAGCGGCGTGCGAAACTCATGGCTCGCCATCGCGACGAAACGCCGCTGCAGCAGCGTCGCCTCACGCTCGGCATCAAGGGCTGCCTGGAGTGCCGCCGCGTGATGCTTCTGCGCGGTGATGTCGCGGATGGTCGTCACACCGCCGCCATCGGAGGTCCGCGAATCCTTGACCTCGACGATGCGTCCCCCGCGCAGCACGACCTCCCAGGCATCGCCGGGGTTGCGAAAACGATCCAAGCGCGCCGCCAACAGGGTCTCGATCTCGTCGGGCGCGACGTCCGGCCGGACGCGTGGCACGGACCAGCGAACCAGATCGACCAGGTCGAGACCGACACGAAGCAGCGGAACATTCACCGGCATCAGTTTCTCGTAAGCCGAGTTCCAGGCCACCAGCCGCTCATTGGCGTCCCATAGCAGGAAGCCGTCCTGCATGGCCTCGATCCCGACACGAAAACGCGACTCCATCGACTGGAACCGACGCAGCAGGAGCCAGCCGATCGCCATGGCCAGCACACTGATCAGGGCGCCGGCACCCACCACCAACCTGATCGTCGCCGTCGCGTCGTGCTGAATGCCGGCGCGGCTACGCGATACCAGCACCACCAGCGGGTAAAGCCGCGCGGTTTCGTAGGCGGCGACGCGCTCCTCCCTGCTGATCTCCAGCGTGCCGGCGATGATTCCGCGGCGCGCATTCGTCAGCCCGTCGATCAACGGCGATGCGCCCGGCGTCCCCAGCAGCAGATCGCGCGCCGCATGGGTCGTCGCCAACACGACTCCGCTCCGCTTGAGCAGGCTCACGGCCGCATCCGGATCTGCGATCGCCGAGGTGTAGAGCAGCGTGAAGTAATCAGGATCGACGGCCGCCACGATCACGCCGGCGAAGCTGCCATCGGGTCCACTCAGCCGCCGCGACACGCTGATCGCCCATAGCCCATTGATCCGGCTCCGCACCGGATCGCCGATGAAGAGCCCGACATCCCCACGCGCGCGATGCGCGGTGAAATACGCGCGGTCGGCGCCAGTGAATGCACGCGGCACCGGCACGGCATGATCCGCGAGCGACCTCCCCGTTTCGTCGAGTACGAGTGCGCTGCGAATCTGGGGTATGCCGGCCAGCCGATTGCGCAGCACAAGATGGAGAGAAGCGGCATCGGCGCTGCCATCCGCCAGCTTGGCGCCGATCTCGCTGGCCAGCACGCCCAGCGTGAGATCGACGCACTGCAGGGTCCGGTCCGAGTGGTCGGCCAGCAGCGCCGACAGCGCCATGAGTTCACGCTGCGCAGCCGCATCCTGTACGTCGCGCATCTGGCGCATCCACAGCGTCACGCCCAGGCAGACGGACGCGACGACCAATCCGGTGATGATCAGCACGGCGCGCGCCGACGCGGGACCATGCCGCGTCATGGCGCGCCTGAACCGCAAGGAATCCTCAGACTCACGAGGCAGCTGCTGCCATGCCAGGCACCCGCGGCTCCCGCGGCAAGCGAACCGTGAAGCTCGAGCCCTGATCCAGCTGCGAGGTCACGTCGATGACCCCGCCGTGGAGCAGAACGAGTTCACGCGTCACGTGCAATCCCAATCCCGTGCCCGAGATGCCGGCCGCCGTGCGTGCACGGAAGAATCGACCGAAGAGCTTGTCGACCTCGTCGGCGGGAATGCCCACGCCGTGATCGCGTACGGTGACGACGACCGCAGGCGCCGGCTCTTCCTGCGTCGCCACGACGACGTCCACGCGCCGCGCGCAGCCCGAATACTTGACGGCATTCGACAGCAGATTGCTGAACACCTGCTCGAGGAGCCGCGGGTCGGCGTCGATCATCACCGCTTGCTCCGAGGACCGCAGCGCGATCTCGAATGATCCGCTGATCTGCCGCTGCCGATCGCAGATTTCCGTCAGGACGCCCAGGAGATCGATGCGCTGCCGCTCGACGACGATCCTGCCTTCCTCGAGCCGCGCGCTGGAGAGCGTGCGATCGATGAGCGCGGTCATGCGCAGCACGGCATCGCGCTCCGCGGCCAGCGCGTGCTCGAGCGCCGCCTCGTGGTGCTTTCGCGCGGTCATGTCGCGACCGATCGTCACGATGCCGCCGGCCTCGGTCCGCGACTCCTCGATCTCGATGACGCGACCATCCTCGAGGCGCAGCTCCCAGGACGATCCAGGATCCCGGAATCGCGCGCAACGTGCGGCGACGAACGCATCGGCGTCGACCCGGGTCATGTCCGGCCGGCACCGCGACAGCGTCTCGCGCATCATCTGCTCCATCGAAATCCCGCGCCGCAGCGCCGCACTCGCTTCGGGGATCAGCTGCTCGTAGCGCGCATTCCAGGCGATCAGACGCTCCTCGCGGTCCCACAGCAGGAACCCGTCGGGCATGCGTTCGATGCCGTCGCGAAAGCGCTCCGCGAGCGAGCGCATCTGACGCGAGACGACCCAACCGAGCGCGATCGTCAACGCGCTCACGAGCAGGCCGGCAGCGATGATGATGCGTTCGCTGCGCGTCGATGGATCCGCGATCGCCGATTCATCGCGCGAGGTGATGACAGTGACGGGGTAGGCATGCGCATCGGCATAGGCGGCAAGCCGCGCCTGGCCGGTGACCGGCGAAACGCCGCTGAGCATGCCCTGAGGCTTGGAAACGAAGCCGGGATCGATGGCCACGCGCTGGCCCAGCCCGGGCAGGCTGGCGGTCGAGGTCGTGGCGAGCACGATCCCGTCCTTCTTCAGCAACGTCGTGTGCGAATTTCCGGTGCCGCCGGTGGTGGCATAGACGGATGCGAAGTATTCCGGATTGACGATTCCGACGACGACCCCCGCAAAGCTGCCATCCCTGGCGTTCAGGCGCCGAGAGAGCGGTATCGACCACAGGCGGTTGCTGATCGGGCTCTCGATCGGATCGCTGATGAAGAGCCCGGCGCCATCCTGGTCGCGGTGGATCTGGAATTCCGGGCGGTCGGCGGCATGGAAGACACGCGGCGGAACGGCATGGGCGTCGCCGATGGACGTGCCGTCACGATCCAGCACGAGCGCGCCGCGCAGCTGCGGGATCCCGGCGAGCCCCGCACGCAGCGTATCGTTGAGCAGCTGCGGATCTCTGCCGTTGGCCGTCGCCAGCACCGTTTCCAGGCGGCCGGCGAGCAATGACAGCAGCAAGTCGACGCCTTGCAATGTACGATCCGTATGGTCGGCGAACAGCGTCGTCAGCGCCCGGAGCTCGTGGCCCGCCGCCTCGCGCGCGAGGTCACGCATCTGCGCGATCCATAGACCCACCACGATCCAGACCACGCCGATGGCGCAGACGCAGCCGCCGAGCAGTAACCGGACCGAGGAGGGGGAGTTACGCCGCGGCAGGCCGGTCATGCGCACCGCGTTCGACACGCAGAACAGCGAAGGCGATCAATGTGCAATTCCTCTCGACGCGTATGGCGTCTTCGGTAATTCCTCTAGCCCGCGCGACACTAAAGATGCGTTAACCAACAACCGGCGGACACGGCAGCCCGGTGCCGAACGTCGCCGGGGCACCCGCAACCGCTATGATCCACTCATGCACATCCATCTCGAACCGATAGGCGGCATCGCCGGCGACATGTTCGCTGCAGCCATGCTGCATGCCTGGCCCGAACAGGTGCCGCGTCTGGCGACGGCGCTCGCCGCGATCACGCTGCCCGCGGGAGTCACCGCCGCACCGGCCGCATTCAACGACGGGACGATCACGGGAGTCCGGTTTCTCGTGACCACGCCGGCGGATCACGCGCAGCAGCGCCGCTTGCGCGACATCTGCGCGCTGCTGGAGGCATCCGCGCTGGCGCATACCGTGCGCCGGCGCGCGATCGCGATCTTCACGCTGCTCGCCGAGATCGAGGGCAAGGTGCATGGCGTGGCGCCGGACGACGTCACCTTTCACGAGGTCGGCGCCTGGGATTCGATCGTCGACATCGTCGCCGCCGCCGTCCTGATCGAAGCGACCGGCGCACGGAGCTGGTCGGTCGCGGCGATTCCGATCGGTTCCGGGCGCGTGCGCACGGCGCATGGCGAGATGCCCGTGCCGACGCCGGCCGTGGTCTTGCTGCTCGACGGCTTTCCCGTCTTCGACGATGGGCGGCCGGGCGAGCGTGTGACGCCGACCGGCGCCGCGATCCTGCGCCATCTGTCGCCTGATTTCGCGCTGCCGCGCGGCGTCCAGCGTCAGGGGCGTGTCGGTTACGGCTTCGGCACGAAGCGCTTCAAGGGCATCAGCAACGTGCTGCGCGTTCTCGCCTTCGATCCGATGCCCGATCCCAGCACGAGCGAGGAGATCGGCGTGCTGCGCTTCGAGATCGACGACCAGACTCCGGAGGATCTCGCGATCGGACTCGCGCGGGTGCGGGCCGCGCCCGGCGTGATCGACGTGCTGCAGGCGCCCGTCTTCGGCAAGAAGGGTCGGATGATCGCGCAGATCCAGGTGCTGACGACGATCGACACGATCGAGAGCGTCGCCGCGCGCTGTCTCGCCGAGACGACGACGCTGGGTTTGCGCATCGAGCGCGTGACGCGGCGCACGCTGGCGCGCGCGGCACGCGCCGTGACGGATACGGATGGTCGGGAGATGCGGGTCAAGACCGCCACGCGGCCCGACGGCACCGTCACGACGAAAGCCGAAATGGACGACATTGCCGCCGCTTCGGGCGATCATGCCGACCGCACGCGCAGACGCCGACGCGTCGAGCGCGCCGCGTCGAAGGAGGAGGATCGCGATGGCTGACGCCCCTGACAGGCTCGCCAGGCTGGAGAACGTGCTGGCAGCGATCGGCGATGTCGCCGTGGCCGTCAGCGGCGGCGTCGACAGCACGACGCTCGCGGTCGTCGCACATCGCCGGCTCGGCAGCCGCGCCCGCATGATGCATGCCGTCTCTCCGGCCGTGCCGCCAGAAGGCACGGCGCGCGTGCGCGCACTCGCGGCACGTGAGGGCTGGTCGCTGGTGGTGCTCGACGCCGGCGAGTTCGAGGATCCGCGCTACCGCGCCAATCCCGCCAATCGCTGCTTCTACTGCAAGACCAATCTCTACGGCCGCATCGCACGCGAGACCGAATTCACCATCCTCTCCGGCACCAATACCGACGATCTCAGCGATTGGCGGCCGGGCCTGAAGGCGGCCGAGGACCATGAAGTCCGCCATCCCTATGTGGAAGCGGAGATCGACAAGGCGTCGGTACGGGCGATCGCGCGCCGTCTCGGCCTCGGCGAGATCGCCGAGTTGCCGGCATCGCCTTGCCTGTCGAGCCGCGTCGAGACCGGCATCGCGATCGATCCGGACGAGCTCGCGCTCATCCATGGCGTCGAGACGCTGCTGTCCACGCTGCCCGGCGCGCAGACCGTGCGCTGTCGGTTGCGCCGCACCGGGCTGGTGATCGAACTCGACCCCGCGACGCTCGCCACGCTGGACGACCCGCGGCGCGCGGCACTGAGCGCGCGGATCGCCACCCTCCCCGGCGGCGCCGCGCGCGCGATCTCCTTCGCGCCGTACAGGATGGGCAGCGCCTTCCTGCGGCCAGCCGCGAATGTCTGACAACGGCATCAATCTCGATCTCGATCGGGCCGCGCGGCTCGGCTTCGACGAAGCGATGCTCTGCGCGGACAAGGCGAGCGTGCATATCGCGCAGATCCTGGACCGCGTGGCCGCTCGCAACGCGACGATGCTGCTGACACGTCTGACGCCACAGGCCTTCGCGACGCTGCCCGCCGACCACCGCGCCCGCCTCGACTACGACGAGTTGTCCGCGACGGCGATCTTCGGCGCCGTCGCGCCGCCGTCACGCGCCGACCGGGTGGTGATCGTCGGCGCCGGAACCTCGGATATGCGCGTCTGCCGCGAAGCCGCGCGCACCCTCGCCTACCACGACGTGCGTCCCGGCGAGATCTACGATGTCGGCGTCGCCGGCATCTGGCGCCTGATGGAGCGGGTGCCGGAGATCATCCGCCACCCCGTGGTGATCGCGGTGGCGGGCATGGATGCCGCGCTGGTGAGCGTGCTCGGCGGGCTGGTGCCGGGCGTGATCATCGCGGTCCCGACATCGACCGGCTACGGCGTCGCCCATCGCGGCGAGACGGCGCTGCATGCCGCACTCGCCAGTTGCGCGCCGGGCGTCAGCGTCGTCAATATCGACAACGGCTACGGTGCCGCCTGCGCGGCGCTGCGGGCCTTGCGCGCATTCGACACGAGGAACCCGACATGACCGCGAACGCCAGCATCGACATCGCTTTCGGCCGTTCGCATCTCAGCGTGCGCTTGCCAGCCGAGGCCGATGTGCGGGTGATCCGCAAGCGCGACCTGCCCAAGCTTCCCGATCAACGCGCGGCCATCCGCGCCGCGCTCGACGCGCCCGTCGCCGCTTTGCCCTTGCGCCAACTCGCCGCCGGCAAGCGCAGCGCGTGCGTCCTGATCTGCGACATCACGCGGCCCGTACCCAATCATCTCTTCCTGCGGCCGATGATCGAGGATCTGATGGCGTCGGGAATCCCCGCTTCGCGCATCAGCGTGCTGGTCGCGACCGGGCTGCATCGACCCAACGAAGGCGCCGAGCTCGAAGAGCTGGTCGGCGATCCCTGGGTCCTGAAGACCGTCGAGGTCGTCAATCACTTCGCGCGCAACGACGTCGATCACGTCGATCTCGGCCGCACGCGCACCCGCCAGACCCCGGTGAAGCTCAACCGCCGCTTCGTCGACGCCGAGCTGCGCATCGCGACCGGACTGGTCGAGCCGCATTTCATGGCGGGATGGTCGGGTGGGCGCAAAGTGGTCGCACCGGGCGTGGCGCACCACACGACGATCCGCACCTTCCATTCCGCGCGCTTCATGGAGGACCCGCTCGCCGTGCAGTGCAATCTCGTCGGCAATCCGCTGCACGAGGAGCAGCTCGAGATCGTGCGCATGCTCGGCGACGTCTACGCCCTCAACACGGTGATCGACGAGGCGCGCGATCTCGTGCACGTCAATTTCGGCGAGATCATCGCCAGCCACCTCGCGGCGGTCGCGTTCATCGACAAGGTGACGCGCGTGCCGGTCGATCGCCGCTTCGGCACGATCGTGACGTCCTCGGCCGGCTATCCGCTCGACAAGACCTATTATCAGACCGTCAAGGGCATGGTGACGCCGCTCGACATCCTGGCGCCTGGCGGCACGCTGATCATCGCCTCGCAATGCTCGGAGGGTTTCGGCTCCGACGAGTTTCGCGCCGCGCAGCAGCGGCTGGTCGAACTCGGGCCCGAGCGCTTCCTCGCCACGCTGACCGCGAAATCGCTGGCCGAGATCGACGAGTGGCAGACGGAGATGCAGCTCAAGCCGATGCGCAAGGGCCGCATCCAGCTCTACACGACGGGCCTCGATGCCGAGATGCGTGCGCTCACCGGCGTCGAGTTGATCGCGTCGGTCGACGAGGCCGTGCGCGCCAGCATCGCGCGCACCGGCGATCGCGGCGTCGCGGTGATTCCCGAGGGACCCTACGTCGTGCCGATCCTGGCCGCCGGGTCGAGCGCGTGACGCGATGCCCGCGCGCTTGCGTCGTTTCGCGCTGATCGCCGCCGCCGCGGGGCTGGCATTCGCCACGGGTCCGGGGTCCGCCCAACAACCCGCCACGAGTGAGGCCCCGCCGGCGATCTTCCTGCCCGAGCCGTTCGCGATCGAGTTGCCGATCGGCGCGCGCGGCAGCCTGGCGCCGAATGAAACGCCGCTCGCCGATCTGCTCGGCGCGGCGATCGCCGGGCCGCTGCGTGTCACGCACGATCTCATCGCGCCGGCGAAACTCGGCGTCACGCCGATCACGTTCACCGCCTGGGCCGGCGCACCCAATGCGAGCGCCGTCGTGACGCGCACGACCATGCCGCTGCTGATGTTGCCATACGGCCAGACGCCGATCGGCGTGTCGGTCGACGAACGGGCGAGCGCATCCAACAACATCGCGCGGGTCGTGCGCGACGAAGCAGGCACGCTGCACGTCGCCTGGCTGGAGGCGCGCCCGGGCGGCCGGATCAGCGTGATGTACCGACGCGGGCCCGGGCGGCAGGGCAGCACCGAAGCGCAGTGGGACGTGCCGGCGCAGAGCCTCAGCGACGAACGCACGGTGAGCTGGAACGCCTATGTCGGCTTGACCGTGATCCGCGGCGGCGTCATGGCGTCATGGCAGGGCGCGGACGGGATCGTGCTGCGCCGGATCATGACAATTCCGGGCGGCTGGCGCATGGAGCCGCCGATCGTGACGCGCATCCCGAGCGCGGGCCACGAGATGGGGCCCGCGCTCGTGGCGCGCGGCGACGAGATCGCGATGCTGACGCCCGCCGGGCTGCTCGCGCGCTCATCCGATCGCGGCGCGACCTGGATCAGCGAGCAGACGCCATTTCCGCCCGGCAAGCAGCCCAAGAACACGGCGATGGACGCCGACAGCCAGGGACGGCTCCACATCGCCTTCGCCTGGATGATCGACGATCAGTATTGGGAGCTGCGCTACGTGCGCCGCGAGACCAATGGCACATGGGCGGATGCGCAGAATGTCCTCGCCGACGTGCCGCGCTGGCAGCGGCCCACCGATGCGGGCCAGGTGCTCGCCGATTTCCCGAGCATCCGGATCGATCATCGCGACGGCATTCATGTCGCCTGGCACGGCACCGCGACGACGCGGAAATTCGGCGCCGACGAAACCCATTACCGTTATCGGGCCGCCGCCGCGGGTGGCGGCTGGGAGGCTTGGCGCGCCGAGCAGACGCTGTGGCCCAATGATCCCGCGCGCTCCCAAGGCGCCTATGGTCCGACGCTGACTCTCGATCCCGCGACGGACACCGTGATCGCGCTGAGCTTCTTCGTCGATGGCGGCGGTTTCGAACACACCGGCCTGCGCTTCCTGCGCGGCGGGGAGCTGCGCGGCGATCCGCTCGTGCTCTCCAAGCTGCGGACCGACGGCGCTACGATGCCGGTCTGGTACTGGTTCCCGAGCGCGTTGCCGGCAATCCATCGACCGGCGGCGGGGGGCGCGTGGATCGATGTGCTGCAGAATGTTCAGGTGCGCGGTGAGCAGAAGCCGCCGCACGTGATCGTCTATCAGACCGCCGATCTCGGCGGCTGGCTCGACGGCAGCGCGCTCAAGACCGCCAGCGAACGCAGCGTCGGCATCGCGCTGGAGCTGCCGGATCCCAAGCTCATCGGCGCCGGCATCGCCGGCATGCTCCTGCTCATCGCGCTCACGGGCGTAGTGACCTACGCGATGATGCGTCGAAATGGGCGCAGGAGAATGGCCGCCCTCGCTGAACGGCGGACGACCCGACAGCCACGGTAAGCCGCCGCGCGGCGCGACCGGATCCGCACGCGGTCTACGCCCCATCTCGCGCGTGACTCGGGCGCTGTGAGTCGCGGCGCAGCGCATGGATCATCGATGCGACCACCAGCCCATTGACGACGAGCGCCGCCGCGGAGAGCCAGGTCGCCGCATGGATGCATTCATAGATCTCGAACGGCAGGTAGATGCCGCCGCTGATCACGGCGAACCATTCTGCCCAGCGCCGCGCGCGCCATAGCCCGTAGGCCTCGATGAGGCGCACCAGCGCGTAAACCGCCGCGAGGCCGGCGAACAGCCAGAGTCGCGTATCCGTCAGACCCTTCGCCGCATCGATGAAGATCCGAGGATAGGGTTTGGCCGGGTTGAGATGCAGGTGACCGAGCAATTGCTCGGCCACATGCTGCACGTCGTGATGGATGAGCGACAGCGCGCCGATCCCCGCAACCAGGACCAATACGCCCTTGGCCGCTTCGAACAGCGCGACGGCACGGATGGGGTTGGGCGAACGCATCGCCCATGATGCCACGACAGGCGTCGCGATCGTCCACGGCCGCCCGTCGACGCCGATCTCGACCGATCTCGCACGGGCCCGCGATGTTTTCCGTTGGCGCTCCGGCGCCGCTTGCGCTACGCGGGCGCGGATCATGGCAGCACCCCCACTCCTTCTCCTTCAGGACATTCGCGTCATGCACGGCCAGCCGCCGTTGCTGCAGGGCGCCGAGCTTTCCGTGGCGCCGGGCGAGCGCCTCGCGTTGATCGGCCGCAACGGCTCCGGCAAGTCCACGCTGTTGAAGATCGCAGCCGGACTGGCGACGCAGGATGGTGGCACGCGGTTCCTGCAGCCCGGCACGACCGTGCGCTATCTGCCGCAGGAGCCCGATCTCGCCGGCTTCGCGACGGCGCTCGCCTATGTCGAGGCCGGGCTCGGGCCGACCGACGATCCCTATCGTGCGCGCTATCTGCTCGAGCAGCTCGGCCTCACGGGCGACGAGGATCCGCGTCATCTCTCCGGCGGCGAGGCGCGGCGCGCGGCGCTGGCGCGAACGCTGGCGCCCATGCCCGATGTGCTGCTGCTCGACGAGCCGACCAACCATCTCGATCTGCCGGCCATCGCCTGGCTCGAGAGCGAGCTCGCGGGGATGCGCGCCGCGCTCGTCCTCATCAGCCACGACCGGCGCTTCCTGGAATCCCTGTCACACGCGATGGTGTGGCTCGATCGCGGCACGACGCGCCGGCTCGAGCGCGGCTTCGCGCATTTCGAAGCCTGGCGCGACGAGATCCTCGAGCAGGAGGAGACGGAGGCGCACAAGCTCAGCCGCCAGATCGTGCGCGAGGAACATTGGCTGCGCTACGGCGTGACCGCGCGGCGCAAGCGCAATGTTCGCCGCCTCGGCGACCTGCACGGGCTCCGGCAGCGGCGGCGCGAGCGCGTGGGCGCGCAGGGCGTGGCGAAGCTCATGGCCTTCGACGCCGCCGGATCGGGCAGCCTGGTGATCACCGCCGACGCGATCACCAAGAGCTACGCCGGGGTGCCGGTGGTCCAGGATTTCTCGACGCGCATCCTGCGCGGCGATCGCATCGGCATCGTCGGGCCGAACGGGGCGGGCAAGACGACGCTGCTCAACATGCTGATCGGCAAGCTCGCGCCCGACAGCGGCGAGGTCGCGCTCGGCACGGCGCTCGCGATGATCGAGCTCGACCAGCGCCGCGACGGGCTCGATCCGAAACTGTCGCTCTCCGACACGTTGACCGGCGGCCGCGGCGACCAGATCACCGTCGGCGGCACCACGCGGCACGTGCTCAGCTACATGAAGGATTTCCTCTTCACGCCCGAACAAGCGCGCACGCCCGTCAACGTGCTGTCGGGTGGCGAGCGCGGCCGGCTCCTGCTCGCGCGCGCCCTCGCGCAGCCCTCGAACCTGCTGGTGCTCGACGAGCCGACGAATGATCTGGATCTCGAGACGCTCGATCTGCTGCAGGAGATCCTCGCCGAGTATGCCGGCACCGCCGTCATCGTCAGCCATGACCGCGACTTCCTCGATCGCGTAGTGACGTCGGTGATCGTCGCCGAGGGCGCGGGGCGTTGGCAGGAATATGCCGGCGGCTATAGCGACATGCTGGCGCAGCGCGGGCGCGGCGTGGAAGCGAAGCCCTTCGTCGCAGCGGCGCCCGTCTTCATGAAGCCCGACACGGGGCGAACGGTCGTCGCAACGGCCAAGGCGAAGCTGAGCTTCAAGCAGAAACACGCGCTGCAGATGTTGCCGACGCGCATCGCGGCGCTGCACGCGACGATCGCCACGCTCGGCACGAAACTCGCCGATCCCCATCTCTACGCACGCGACCGCGCGGCTTTCCAACGTTTCAGCGCCGAGCTCGCCGCCGCCGAGGCCGCGCTCGCGACCGCCGAGGAAGAGTGGCTGACGCTCGAAATCCTGCGCGAGGAGATCGAAGGCGTCGCCTGAGCAGCGACGCCACGCATCTCATCTCACCGCGTGATCGTGCGAGCTAGACGCGCCGGCGCGCCAGGCCGCGCAACCGCAGCGCGCCGCCGAGCAGCAGCACGGAGATCCCCGTCAGCAAGATGAGGCCGGCGTGGAAATTGCCGGTCACGTCGTAGAGCGCACCCATCGCGATCGGCCCGGTCGCGCCGCCGATCTCGGCCGCGGAAAAGAACAGGCCGCCTGCGGTGCCGGCGTGACGCTCGCCAACGCCCTGCGTCTCGACCAGCGCCAGCATGGCGATCGTCATCAGCGAGCTGCGCGCGATGCCTTGCGCCACCAGCCCGGCGAACAGCAGCGCACCCGGCTCGGCATGGAGCAGGATGGTTCCGAGACCGGCGCAGACGCAGAGCCCGACGAGGATCGCGAGGCGCCGCTCGGGCGTCGCGAGACGCGGAATCAGGAGCGAGCCGAGGATGCCGACCGAGGTGGGGATCGTCGCCCAGTAGCCGGCCTCCCTCGGCGTCATTCCGTCCGCGCGCAGCAGCTCGGGCAGCCAGTTGTTGAGCCCGTGATTGAACATGAAGATGCCGACGCTCATCGCGAGCAGGACGCGCACCGCGGGGATGGCGATCAACTGTCCGAGCACCTCGCGCTGCGAGGACCGCGGCGCCGCGCTCGTTCGCCGATCGATCGCCACGACCGCGGGATGCAGACAGATCGCCAGCCACACCAGCGCGCCAACCAGGGCAAGCCCGGCCCAGAGCAGCAGCACC
>JANNTF010000300.1:0-3024 GCA_031403455.1 Alphaproteobacteria bacterium
CTCCCCGACCCTCCCCCAGTCGCTTCGCTCCGGGGGAGGGGGAATGGTTGTGCTGGTCGCAACGGCACTCCTTCCCCCCTTGCGGGGGGAGGTTGGGATGGGGGGGAGACTGGGCGCAGTTTTGGAAGAAAGAGAGCTGACGATGACGACATCCGGTCTCGACCAGATCCGCCTGCAGATCATGTGGAACCGACTGATCGCGGTCGTGGAGGAGCAGGCGCAGGTGCTGATGCGCACGGCGTTCTCGCCGATCGTGCGTGAGGCGGGCGACCTCTCGGCCGGTGTGTTCGATCTCGATGGCCGCATGCTGGCCCAGGCCGTCACCGGCACACCAGGCCATGTCAACTCGATGGCGGAATCGGTCAAGCACTTCATCGCGCACTTCCCGCCCGCGACCATGGAAGACGGCGACATCTACATCACCAACGACCCGTGGAAAGGCACCGGCCACACCAACGACTTCGTCGTCACGACGCCGGTGTTCCGCAAGGGCAAGCTCGTGGCGCTGTTCAGCTGCACCAGCCACCTCATGGACATCGGCGGCATCGGCTTCGGGCCGGATGCGACCGACGTGTTCATGGAGGGGCTGTTCATCCCGATGCTGAAGCTCGCCGAGCGCGGCAAGATGAACGCCACGCTGATGGCGATGATCCAGGCCAATACGCGCCTGCCCGTCGACACGGTCGGCGACGTCTACAGCCTCGCGGCCTGCAACGATGTCGGCGCCAGGCGCCTGCTCGAGATGATGGACGAGTTCGAGATCGACAGCCTCGATACGCTCGCCGAATTCATCTGCACCAGCTCGCGCAAGGCCGTGCTTGCGGAGATCGCCAAGCTGCCGAAAGGCACCTGGACGAACCGCATGATGACGGATGGCTATGACAAGCCGATCGAATTGGTGGCGACGCTGACCGTCGCCGATGCGGGAATTCACGTCGATTATTCGGGCACGTCGGGCGTCAGCGGCAAGGGCATCAACGTGCCGATGGCCTACACGACGGCCTATACCGTGTTCGGGTTGGGCTGCATCGTCGCCGCGCGGATCCCCAACAATGCCGGATCGCTTGGCCCGCTGACCGTATCCGCGCCACCGGATTGCATCCTGAATGCGCAGCCGCCGGCACCCGTCCTATCGCGCCACGTGATCGGCCAGATGCTGCCCGACGTCGTGTTCGGCTGCCTGCGTCAGGCGATCCCCGAGCGCGTGCCCGCCGAGGGGACCTCCTGTCTCTGGAACCTCAACGTGCGTGGCCCGGCGCCGGGCGCGTCGAGCAAATACGGGTTCTCGATGGTCGTCACCTCCAATG
Organism: Alphaproteobacteria bacterium; assembly: GCA_031403455.1. Classification (GTDB taxonomy): domain Bacteria; phylum Pseudomonadota; class Alphaproteobacteria; order CACIAM-22H2; family CACIAM-22H2; genus CAIOSQ01. The sequence goes on from JANNTF010000300.1 coordinate 1,308, forward strand.
GCGGCACGGGCGCGCGACCGACCAAGGACGGACTCTCGGCGACGGCCTACCCGTCGGGCGTGCGCGGTACGCCGGTCGAGATCGCGGAATCCATGCTGCCCGTGATCTTCTGGAAGAAGGAATTGCGCGCCGATAGCGGCGGCGCGGGGCGCACCCGCGGCGGCCTCGGTCAGGATATCGAGATCGAGAGCTCGGCCGGACTGCCCTTCGATCTGCTGGCGGCCTTCGACCGCATCGACCATCCGCCGCGCGGCCGCGACGGCGGCAGCGACGGCGCCAATGGCTATGTCGGCCTGGCTTCGGGCGCCAAGCTCAAAGGCAAAGGCTTCCAGCTGGTCCCGACCGGCGATCGGCTGATCGTGCGCACGCCAGGCGGCGCGGGGATCGGCCCGGCCACCGAACGGCCGCGCGAAGTCGTGGCACGCGACTTGCGTGATGGACTCGTGTCGCATAACACCGCACAACACTCTTATGGCTGGCGGGTAACGGCAGCCGAATAGGGGCGCTAATCACGAAAACTCCGGAGGGGAGATTTCACGATGACGAGGACCGACAAACCATTCGCGAGCCGACGCGCGCTCGTGCTGACAGTGGCCGCTGCGGCCATGGCCATCGCGCTGGGCGCGGCGTCGCTGGCCGCGGCGCAAACCAAGTTCGATCTTGCGACCGTTTGGCCAGATGGCAATTTCCACACCCAGAACGCCAAGCGCTTCGCGACCGAAGTCGCCACTGTCACCGGCGGCCAGGTGCAGATCACCGTCCATGCCGGTGGCTCGCTGGGCTTCAAGGGACCCGAGCAGCTGCGCGCGGTGCGCGACGGGCTGGTGCCGATGGCCGATGTGCTGAACATCCAGCAGGTCGGCGACGAGCCGATGCTCGGCACGGAATCGATCCCGTTCCTCGTCGGTACGCCGGACGAACTCAAGGTGCTGCACAAATACATCCGCCCGATCTACGAGCAGATCGCGGCGAAGAACAACCAGAAGGTCCTCTACATGGTCCCCTGGCCCACCCAGTACCTGCACATGAAGACCAAGGCCGAAACGCTCGACGGGCTCAAGAGCATCAAGGTGCGCGTGCCCGACAAGAACGCGCAGGACATGGTCAACGCCGGCGGCATGTCCGGCGTGCTGATCCCCTGGGGCGAGACGATCCCGGCGCTGGCGTCAGGCGCGGTCGCGGGCGTGTCCACCTCCGCGACGTCGGGAGTCGACGGCAAGTTCTGGGAGTTCCTCAAATACGTCTACCCGACCAATCACACCTGGTCGTCGCAGATGATGAACATCAATCTCGATGCCTGGAAGAAGCTCAAGCCCGAGCATCAGAAGGCGATCGAGGATCTCGCCAAAAAGCTCGAGCCCGAGTTCTGGGAGGTGTCGATCAAGAACGACGTCGAGAGCCTCGCGCGCCTCAAGCAGGGCGGCATGGAGGTGGTGTCGATCCCGCCGGCCATGATGGCGGAATTCCGCGCCAAGACCGCGCCGCTGCTCGACGCCTATCTCAAGCGCGTGCCGCAAGCCGAGGCGCCGGTCCGCGCCTATCTCGCCGAGACCAAGAAGACGAACTGAGCTCGTCTCGTCCCCTCCTATCGCGCGCCGCGCGACAGGAGGGGAGTCAGAGATGCCGCCGACATGTCTCCCTCTCCCGATCTCTACGGCGACGCACCCGCACCGATCCGCGCCTTGCTGATCGCCATCGATCGGCTCGGCCGTCTCGA
>JANNTF010000301.1:0-2583 GCA_031403455.1 Alphaproteobacteria bacterium
GTCAGACGCAGCCCGTCGAGCTGGATCTGCGCGGTATCGGAGGCGCGCTGGCCGAGCTTGTGTTCGATCCGCCCGATCTTCCATCCCGGGCACTCCGTCGGCACGATGAAGGCCGTCAGGCCCTTCTTGCCTTTGGCCGGATCGGTCACCGCGAACACGATCGCGAGATCCGCGTGCTGACCCGAGGTGATGAACTGCTTCGTGCCATCGAGGACCCAGTGATTGCCGTCGCGGCGCGCGCGCGTCGTGATCGCGCTGGCGTCGGACCCGGCCTGCGGCTCGGTCAGACAGAAACACCCGAGCATCTCGCCGCGCGCGAGCGGCTTGAGGAAACGCTGCTTCTGCTCCGGGGTGCCGAATTTCAGGATCGGCATGCAGGCGACCGAATTATGCACGCTCATAATCGTCGAGCATGCGCCGTCGCCCGCGGCGATCTCCTCCAGCGCCAAGGCGTAGGCGACGTGATCGGCGCCAACGCCACCCCATTCCTCGGGCACCAGCATGCCCAGGAAGCCGAGTCCCGCCATTGCCGCGATGGCCTCGCTGGGAAAGCGGCACTCGCGATCCCAGGCAGCCGCGTTGGGCGCCAGCTTTTCGCGCGCGAAGCTGCGCGCGGTGTCGCGGATCAGGCGCTGGGTTTCGCTGAGCGCCACGCCGTCACCACGGGATTTCCGTGCCGTCGTAGTTGAAGAATTTGGCGGTGCTCGCCAGCGTCAGCCCTTCCACGACTTGCTTCAATCCGGTCACCGATTGCGTGGGCGTCAGCGCCGCCCCGGGCCCGCCCATGTCGGTCTGCACCCAGCCGGGATGCACGGAGACGATGCCGATGCCGCGCGCGCGCAGATCGGCCGAGAGGCTCTTGGTCACCGCGTTGAGCGCCGCCTTGCTCGAGCGATAGACGATCTCGCCGCCGGCATTCTCGCTGACCGAGCCCATGCGGCTCGACATCATGACGATCTGCTTGCGCGTGCTCGCCGCGACATTGTCGACCAGCGCATCGACGCAGGCCATCGGCCCGAGGACGTTGACGCGCATGACTTCGGCCCAGAGATCGTAGTCGACGCTGCCCAGCGCCTGCTGGCGCTTGCCGAAGATGCCGGCATTGCAGAACAGCACGTCGATCGGCTTGCCCTTGAGATCGCGCGCCAGCCGCGCGAGGGCGGCGCGGTCCGTCACGTCGCACAGGAAGGTCTGGCTGCCCTTGGGCATGTTCGCGCCTTTGGCGAGGTCGCGCACGGTGCCGAGCGTCTCCCAGCCCGCAGCGGCGAATTGCGTCGCCAGTTCGAGGCCGAGGCCGCGACCGGCGCCGGTGATCAGGATGGTGGGCATGTTGGCTCTCTCGGGATAGGGGTGGACTCGATTATCTGGCGGGATCAACGCTTGGCCGTGACCTCGATCTCGATCTTGATGCGCGGATCGATGAAGCCGGTGACCAGCGCCGTATTCGCCGGCCGGATGTCGGCGAGCACGCGACCGATGACGCGCCGGCTCACCTTCTCGAAGGAGGCGATGGAGTCGACGTAGATGCGCACCCGCACGACATCGGCCATGCTCGCGCCGGCCTGATCGAGCGCGGCGTCGATGTTGCGAAAACACTGCTCCGTCTGCTCGACCACATCGTCGCTGATCGACATCTTCGCGTAGTCGAAGCCTGTCGTGCCGGAGACGAACACCCATTCGCCGTCGACCACGGCGCGGCTATAGCCGAATTCCTTCTCGAAGCTCGAACCGGAGGTGATCAGGCGACGTGTCATTGGCGGGCTCCCTTCATGGCCTCGATCAAGGCGCGGCTGCGCTTGTCGGCGCGGTGATTATTGACGGCCAGCACGGCGTGCAGGACGCCGGCGCCCCAGAACCCGACCCCGAACGGGATGAAGCCGATGATCGTGATCGCGAAGATCACGGCCAGGATCCAGAGCACCAGATTGAGCACGAACTGGATCGGCTTGCCGATCAGCAGCAGGGCCAGCGGCGAAGCGAAGATGCAGACGAGATAGATCATGCGGACATCACGGGTCGGTGGGTGGCTTCGCGCTAGATACCATGCCGCGCCCGCCAGGGCATCGGCGCGGCGCGGGTCCGGCGCCGGTCACAAGCTGGTGAGCGCATTTCCGCAGCCCGGATCAAACGTATCAAGCCAAGGTCGACGCAGCTTCGCGATCACGAAAGGCCAGCCATGATCACCCTGCTCAAGTTCAAGCCCGCTTTCGGGCTGCCCGATCCCAGCCCGTTCTGCACCAAGGTCGAGCTGCTGTTGCGGATGGCAGGGCAACCTTATCTCAAGGACGAGGCCGGCAATCCGAGCCGGGGCCCCAAAGGCAAGCTGCCGGCGATCATCGACGACGGCGAGGCGATCGGTGATTCGGAGCTGATCCGCTGGCATCTCGAGCGTAAATACGGCGTCGATCTCGATTCCGGGCTGTCGGAAATCGAGCGCGCGCGGGGGCATGCGCTCGCCCGCATGCTCGAGGAGCGCACCTACTGGGCGATCGCCGCGACACGCTGGCTCGAAGACGCGTATTGGCCGACATCGCGCGATGCGATTCTCGGATCGCTCCCACGGCCTGCGCGGCTGCTGGTCGG
>JANNTF010000302.1:0-14975 GCA_031403455.1 Alphaproteobacteria bacterium
ACCAGACGCGCGGCGGCCCGCACACCCGCGACATGGACGATCAGCGGATTGAATCGGGGTCGGCGCTTGGCCGCGTAGACCGCTGCGACGGCGCGATCCGCCGTCGCGTCCGCGCCGAGGCCATAGACAGTCTCGGTGGGAAACGCGACGAGCTGCCCGGCGCGCAAGGCGCCGGCGGCGCGTGCGATCGCCCGCAGGCTGGGCTGGGTCGCAACGGGCTTTCGTGTGATGCGGTTGACCACGGCGCCATCGCCTAGCATGGGCTCAGGCGGATCGGCCAGCGTCGCGCGTGCGTGGACGGCGCGAAGTGTTAGGTTAATCTCCGATCGGAGACGACACACGTCACGCATGGCATCCGTAGTCACATTCGCACAGCGCAAAGGCGGCGGCGGCAAGACGACTCTGGCGGCGCATCTGGCGACAGCTTGGGCCGCGCTCGGCCGGCGCGTCGCGGTCGTCGACATCGACCCGCAGCATTCGCTTGCCCAATGGGTCGAGTTGCGCCGCACCACGCGCGGCGGCGGGGATATCGGTTTCACCGCGATCGCCGTGTCCGGGTGGAAGCTCGGGCTGGAACTCGATCGCCTGCGGCGCGACCACGACATCGTGGTGATCGACTCGCCGCCGCACGCCGACATGGATGCGCGCGTCGCCATCCGCGCCTCCGATCTCGTCGTCATTCCCATCCAGCCTTCGCCCTTGGATGTCTGGGCGACACGCGCGACGCTCGATCTGGCGCGGTCGGAAGGCCGGCATGCCTTGCTGGTCCTCAACCGCGTTGCCCCGCGCACGCGCCTGACGCAGGAGATCGCGGCCGCCTTGGGACAAGGCGACATCCGGGTCGCGCAGACGACGCTCGCCAACCGCACGGCCTTCGCGGCCAGTCTCGCGGTCGGCGCGGGTGTGGGCGAGTTCGAGCCGAGCGGCGCCGCCGCCGGCGAGATCGCCCATCTGCTGGTCGAGATCGACGACATGCTGAGCGCGGGATCTCGCTGAGATGGCGGATGCGAGTGCGCGGGTTTCGACCCGCTCGATTGCCGCCTTGAGCGCGGCGGCGTTCATGTCGTCCTCCACTATCCGCGTCGGCGATCCGCTCATCCCGCAGATCGCCGCCGATTTCGGGACCGGGGTCGGCGCCGCCGCGATCGTGACGACGTCCTTCGCGCTCGCCTACGGTGTCTGCCAACTCGTGCACGGCCCGCTCGGCGACCGCTACGGCAAGGTGCGTGTGATCGTCCTCGCCACGGCGTTGTCGGCGTTCACGACGGCGGCCGTGGCGTTGTCGGACACGCTGGCCTCGCTCGGCATCCTCCGCTTCCTCAGCGGCATCACGTCCTCGGCGATCATCCCGCTGGCGATGGCGTATATCGGCGATGTCGTCGCCTACGAACAGCGTCAGGCGACGTTGGCGCGTTTCCTGTTCGGCCAGATCCTCGGTTCCGTCTTCGGGCAGATCGCCGGCGGTGTGCTTGGCGAGTTCCTGCATTGGCGCGCGATCTTTCTCGTTCTCGCCGCTCTCTACGTCGTCGCCGCCTTGGTGATCTATACCGAGCTGCGCTCCGGCCGGCTCGTCGATCGCCGTGACATCGTCGATCTTTCGCCGGCCGCGCTGGTGCGGCGCTACGCCGGGCTACTGGCGCGCGGCCGCGTGCGCATGGTGCTCGGCGTGGTGTTCCTCGAGGCCGTCCTGTTCTATGGCGGGTTCAGCTTCTTCGGCGCCTATCTCCACGAGGCCTACGGTCTCGACTTCGCGCGGATCGGTGGCTTGCTCGCGTTCTTCGGGGCTGGCGGATTGATCTATGTCTTCCTCGCGCGGCGTCTGCTGCCGGTATTGGGTGAGCGCGGCTTCGCGGTCTGCGGCGGCGTCTTGCTCCTGATCGCCTTCGGCGTGGCGCCGTGGGCTGGTGCCGGCGCCGGCTTCGCGCTCGTGGCCGCGCTCTCGGGGCTTGGCTTCTACGTGCTGCACACGACGCTGCAGACCAATGCCACGCAGATGGCGCCGGAGGCGCGCGGCTCCGCGGTCGCGATCTTCGCCTCGAGCCTATTCCTCGGCACGTCGGTGGGCGTCACGCTCGGCGGGATGCTGATCGAGCGGATCGGTTATGGCCCGGTCTTTCTCGGCTGCGGGATCGGGCTCGTGGCGCTGGGCGCCGGCTTCAATCTCCTGCTCGGACGTTTCCGCTGAGACGCGCATGGCGCGCTGCTCAGGCGCCCGATGCGATGAAGTCCGGATTTTTGAAACCGGGCTTGCCGTAGCTCAGCCGCGAGCCGGCGAGCGTCACCACGTGGCCTCCTGCGGCTTCGAGAATGGCCTGGCCGGCGCAGGTGTCCCATTCGCTGGTGGGCCCGAATCGCGGATAGAGATCGGCCTCGCCGGCGGCGAGCACGCCGAATTTCTGCGCGCTGCCGAGGCGCAGACGTGAGGCGCGCGGGTGCGTGCTGGCGAAGGCGTCGAGCGCCGCATCGTCGCCATGGCTGCGGCTGGAGATGATGGTGGCGCCGGTCGCCGGCGCGGCGCGGGTGCGGATGACTTGGCGTGCGCCGTCGGCGGCGAGACGGAAGGCCTTGCCGGATCCGTCGCAGCACCAGAGCGCGCCGGACACCGGCGCGAGCAGCACGCCGAACAGCGGATAGCGATCCTCGACGAGACCGATATTGATGCAGAACTCGCCGTTACGCGCGACGAACTCGCGTGTGCCGTCGAGCGGATCGACCAGCCAGAACCGGTGCGGCACTGCAGCGGCGGCGAACGCACGATGACCGCTCGCATCCCGCTCCTCCGACACCACGGGAATTCCCGGGGTCAGCCGCGCGAGGCCGGCGAGGATCACCGCCTCGGAGTCTTCGTCGGCATCGGTGACGGGCGTGCCATCGGCCTTGCGCCGCGCGACGGGTTTTGGCCCGTAATGAACGAGGGCCGCCTTGGCGGCGGCCCTCGCGAGTTCGATCAACGGCCCGACGAGGCTGGCGAGATCGATAGGTTTCACTCCGCCGCTTGTTTGACGGCGCCGCCCTGGAGGACGCGCCAGATCTTTTCCGGCGTCGCGGGCATGTCGATATGCGTGATCCCGTGCCCGGACAGCGCATCGACGACGGCATTGATGACCGCCGGCGGCGCGCCGATCGCACCCGCCTCGCCGCAGCCTTTGACGCCGAGCGGATTGTTCTTGGTCGGCACGTCCTCGGTGTAGCCGAATTTGAGCGACGGCACCGAGTTGGCGCGCGGCATCGTGTAGTCCATGAACGAACCGGTCAGCAGCTGGCCATTGGCGTCATAGGTCGTGTTCTCGAACAGCGCCTGGCCGATGCCCTGGATCGTGCCGCCATGGACCTGCCCCGCGAGCAGCAGCGGATTCACGACCTTGCCGAAATCATCGATGATCGAATAGCTGACGACATCGGGCACGCCGGTCGACTCGTCGATCTCGATCTCCACCACGTGGCAGCCATTGGGATAGGTGCCGTCGATCGGCGTGTGATTGGCGGTCTCGTCGAGGCCGGGCGAGAGTTCCTTGGGCAACTTGGCGACGTTGAAGGCGGCCGCGGCGACGTTCTGGAAGCTCATCGACTTGTCGGTGCCGATGACGGTGAAGGTGCCGTCCTTGAACTCGATGTCGCGGTCGGAGGTCTCCATCGCCGCGGCGGCGATCTTCTTGCCTTTGGCGATGATGCGGTCGCCGGCGAACCAGATGGCGCCGCCGCCGACCGAGGCCGCGCGGCTGCCGCCGGTGCCGCCGGGATGCATCACGAGGTCGGTATCGCCCTGCACCACACGCACCGATTCGAACGGCACGCCGAGCTTCTCCGCGACGATCTGCGCATAGGCCGTCTCATGGCCCTGACCGTTGGAGTGATTGCCGATCAACACGGTGACGGTGCCCTCGGCATCGACCCGCAGCTGCGCCGTCTCGTCGGGCGCGCCGCCGCAGACTTCGATGTAATGCGCCATCCCGATGCCGCGCAGCTTGCCGCGCTTCTTCGACTCCGCACGGCGTGCCGCAAATCCCGTCCAATCCGCCGCCTTGAGTCCCTTGTCCATCGTCGCGGCGAACTGGCCGACATCGATCGTGATGCCGGTCTGGGTCGGGTAGGGGAATTGCTCCGGCTTGATGAAATTGCGCCGCCGCAACTCGTCGGGTGCGATGCCGGTCTCGCGCGAGATCTTGTCCACGAAGCGTTCGATGAAATACGCAGCCTCGGGCCGCCCGGCGCCGCGATAGGCATCGACCGGTGCGGTATTCGTGTAGACGCCCTTCACGTTGCAATACGCGGCCTGGATGTCGTAGCAGCCGGTCGAAGTCCAGGCGAACAGCAAGGTCGGAATGAACGGACCGTAATGCGACAGATAGGCGCCGAGATTGGCGTTCACGGAAATCCGCACGCCGAGGAAGCGGCCGTTCTTGTCGATCGCCATCTCGCCATGCGTCTTGTGGTCGCGGCCATGCGTGTCGGCGACGAAGGCCTCGGACCGGTCGGGCACCCATTTGACGGGACGCCGCAGCTTGCTCGCCGCGAACAGCACGCCGACATACTCGGCGTAGAGGAAGATCTTCATGCCGAAGCCGCCGCCGACATCGGGAGTCAGCACGCGGATTCGATTCTCCGGGCATTTGAAGATGTAGCTTGCCAGGGCCTTGCGGATGCCCGAGCCGCCCTGGCTCGACGCCGTCAGCTGATAGCGTCCGTCGGGCATGATCTCGCCGATCGCGCCGCGCGGCTCCATCGAGTTCGGCACCAGGCGGTTGTTCACGAAGTCGATGCTGACCACACGGTCCGCCTTCTTGAACGCCTCGGCCGTCTTGGCCTCGTCACCGCAGCCCCAGTCGAAGACGTCGTTGGTCTTCGTCCAGTCCCAGATCTGCGTCGCGCCCGGCTTGATCGCCGAGTCCATGTCGCCGAGCGCCGGCAGCGGTTTCCAATCGATGTCGACGAGTTCCGCCGCGTCGCGCGCGGCGGCCAGAGTCTCGGCGACGACCATCGCGACCGCGTCGCCGACGAAGCGCACGCGGCCCATCGCGAGCGCCGGGCGCGGCGGCATCTTCATCTGCGAGCCGTCGCGGTTGGTGATCGGCACCATGCACGGCAGGCCGCCGAGGCCGGCCGCTTCGAGATCGGCGCCGGTATAGACGCCGAGCACGCCCGGCGCCTTGCTGGCCGCCGCGACATCGATCTTGGCGAATTCGGCATGCGCATGCGGTGAGCGGACGAAATACGCGAAGCACTGGCGCGGCAGCTGGATATCGTCGAGGTAGCGGCCGGTGCCCATGAGCAGGCGACCGTCTTCGACGCGCTTCACCGATTGTCCGATACCGAACTTGACCATGGCTTCCGTCCCCGCAGGTTTCGATTGGAGACAGGGATTAGACCGAGCCGGGACCGGGCTTGGCAAGAGCGGCTCGCGCCGGGCTTGACTGCACGCAGCGCCGGGCCAACTCTCGCGATGTTCCGAGGGGAGCCCCAGGAAGGGGCTGAGAGAAGCGCTTGCGCCTGAGTGATCAGGTCCCGCGCCGACCCTTCGAACCTGACCCGGGTCATGCCGGCGTAGGGACGGGACGACGTTTCGGACGATCCTCATTCCAGGATCGATGCGACGCGCGAACCTCTCGATGCCGGCGCAATCGATGAGGCCACCATGTTCGCTCGACGCGCTGCTCTCACTCTCGCGACTTCGCTGCTCCTGGTCGCCGCGGCGGCCTCGGCGCAGACCACGACGCTCGTCGTCTATTCGACGCTCGAACAGGAATACATCGACGGCTTCCGCCAGGCCTTCGAGGCCGATAACCCGGACATCAAGATCGAGTTCCTGCGCGACTCGACCGGCGTGATCACCGCGCGGCTGCAGGCAGAGAAGGCGACGCCGCGCGCCGATGCCGCCTGGGGGCTGGCCGTGACGTCGATGCTCATTCTCGACCGCGACGGCATCCTCGAATCCTACAAGCCGGCGCAGTTCGAGCAGCTCAAGCCCGGGTTCCGCGATCCCAACGCCGCGCCCGTCTGGTTCGGCATGGAGGCGTGGTCGGCGGCGGTGTGCTTCAACACGATCGAGGCGCAGAAGCTCGGCCTGCCGGTGCCGAGGACCTGGGAGGATCTGACCCAGCCGATCTACAAGGGCCACATCCAGATGCCGAACCCGGCCTCCTCGGGCACCGGCTTCTTCCATGTCTCCGGCTGGATCCAGATCATTGGCGAGGAGAAGGCCTGGGCCTACATGGATCGGCTGCACGCGAACGTCGCGAGCTATGTCCATTCCGGCTCGAAGCCGTGCCGCGATGCGGCCACCGGCGAGTTTCCGGTCGGCATCGCGTATGAGTTGCTGGGCGCGCAGCTGATGACGCGCGGCGCGCCGATCCAGACGCTGATCATGGCCGAGGGCGGCGGCTGGGACATGGACGCCTTCGCGATCATCAAAGGCACGCCGCGGCTGGCGGCCGCGCGGCGCCTCGCCGATTGGGCCGCGAGCCGCAAGGCGAACGAGATGTACGCGCGCTTCGCCACCCAGGTCGCCTGGCCCGGCATCCCCAACCAGATGGCGAACTACCCGGCCGGCGTCGAAGCGTCCCTGATCAAGAATGATTTCGCCTGGGCCGCCGCCAATCGCGCGCGCATCCTCGCGGAATGGACGAAGCGCTACGACACCAAGAGCGCGCCGAAGTGAAGCGGTAGAGGCGTGCGCGAACTCTGGCCTCTCCGCCACCCACGCGACCGCCACGCGGCGCGGCTCGACGCCGTCGCGCCGGTGCGCAATGGCTGATCCCATCGTCTTCGGTGCGGCGTACAGCGCCTATACCCGCATCGTGCGCCTGGCCTTGATCGAGAAGGGCGTGTCGTATCGCCTCGAGCCGATCGACATTTTCGCGCCTGGCGGACCGTCCGAGGGTTATCGCGCACGGCATCCCTTCGCGCGCATCCCGGCCTTCGAACACGACGGGTTCCGGTTGTTCGAGACGTCGGCGATCGTGCGCTACGTCGATGCCGCCCTGCCGGGACCGCCGTTGCGGCCGTTCGACCCGCGCGCGGCGGCACGGTGCGACCAGATCGTGGCGATACTCGACAATTACGGCTATCGCGCCCTGGTGTGGGATCTGTTCGTCGAATGCGTTCGCAAGCCGTCTCGCGGCGAGCTCCCCGACGCGGAGCGAATTGCCGTCGGTCGCGATCTCGCCGCGCGGACATTGACCGCGATCGCTGATCTCGCCGGGCCTGCGCCGTGGCTGGTCGACGGCCGGCTGTCGATCGCCGATCTCCACATGGCGCCGACGCTTGCCTATGCGACCACCTCGATGGAGGGGCGCCACCTGGTCGCGGCAGTGCCTCGCATCGCGGCGTGGTGGGAGGCAATGGCGGCGCGCCCAGCCATGACGGCGACGCGTTCCCCGTACGAGTGAAGGCACTCCATCGTCGGACGTTTCGGCGCTACTCTGCAGCGCATGAACGCCACCGCCGTCGAAGACCTCATCGCGACGATTGCGCCGGGCGACCTCGTCGCCATTCCGCCGGATTACTCCGGCGTGTCGATGGCGGCGACACGGGCGCTGGTCGCGCGCGGCGTGCGCGGGTTGCGCCTGATCGCCGTGCCGACTTCGGGGCTGCAAGCGGATGTGCTGATCGGCGCCGGGCTGGTCGCCGAGCTCGAGGCGGCGGCGGTGTCGCTCGGCGAGGCCGGACCGGCGCCGCGCTTCACCGGCGCGGTCAAGCGCAACGCGATCCGGATGCGCGATACGACCTGCCCAGCCGTGCATGCCGCGTTGCAGGCGACCGAGAAGGGCGTGCCGTTCATGCCGCTGCGCGGTCTGCTCGGGACCGACATCCTCGCCCAGCGCCCGGATTGGCGGATCGGCCGCAATCCCTTCGCATCAGGCGATGACCCGATCGTCTTCCTGCCGGCGATCCGGCCCGACGTGGCGTTGTTCCACGCGACCAAGGCGGATCGCGACGGCAATGTGTGGATCGGCCGACGGCGCGAGCTGGCAACCATGGCCCATGCCGCCAAGCGCGCCCTGGTGACAGTCGAGCGGCTCGTCGACGGCTCGTTGATGGGCGACGAGGCGAGCGCGGCCGGTGCGTTGCCGGCCATGTATGTCGGCGGCATCGCCGTGGCGCCGCGCGGCGCCTGGCCGCTGGGATGTCAGGATCTCTATGATTCCGATGAGGCCGAGCTGGCCCGCTATGCAGCGGCGGCCCGCACGGACTCAGGCTTCGCTGCATGGCTGGCGGGCTTCATGCGGTGGACCGCCCAGGCGGCATGAGCGATCCGCAAATCCTGCGTCGCGACGCGATGCTCGCGGCGATCCTGCGCCGTCTCGAAGGCTGCGGCACGATCGCCGTCGGCGCTTCGTCGCCGCTTCCGGGCACCGCGGCTCTGCTCGCCCGCGCCAAATGGGGCGCACGAATCCTGATGCTCGGCAGCCGCCGGCACAACAGCTTCACCGATGGCGGACGCGAGCTGTTCGACTGCGCCGCCCAAGGCCGTATCGACGCCTTCTTCCTTTCCGGTGGTCAGATCGACGGCGCGGCGAACATCAACCTGATCGGTGTCGGCGCCTATCCGTCGGGGTTGACGCAGCGTTTCCCCGGCTCGTTCGGGTCGGCCTATCTCTATTTCGTGGTGCCCCGGGTGATCCTGTTTCGCGAGGAGCACGAGCCGCGCACGACGCCGCAACGCGTCGACGTGATCAGCGCACCCGGCACCAGCCCGCCCAACGTGTTTCGCACCGGTGGTCCGACCGCGCTCATCACCGGACGTTGCGCTTTCGGCTTCGATCGCCAGCGCGGGCGTTTCACATTGGAGAGCGCGCATCGCGGCGAGAGCGCGGCGAGCGTGCGCGCCGCGACGGGGTTCGATTATGATGCGCCGCCCGACATCGCCGAGACCGTCGGGCTCTCGCCGGAGGATCGCGCGCTGATTCGCGAGCGCGTGGCCGGGGAGATCGCCGAAACCTACCCGCGCTTCGCAGCCGGCCTGCTCGCCGCCTGACGCTCCAACGAGAGAACGAAACCATGGATGGCACTGCGATTCCCAACACCGGCGCGCTCGCGGGAACCCGCGTCATCGACCTGACTCGCGTCCTCGGCGGGCCCTATGGCACGCAGGTGCTCGGTGATCACGGCGCCGACGTGATCAAGGTCGAACCGCCCGGGGGTGACGAGGTGCGCGACTGGGGCCCGCCGTTTCGCGACGGGACGGCGTCCTATTTCGTCGGCGTGAACCGCAACAAGCGCATGATGGCGCTGGACCTGACCAAGCAGGACGGCCGCGACGTGCTGATGCGTCTGCTCGAGGGCGCCGATGTGCTGATCCATAATTTCAAGAGCGGCACGCTCGAGAAATGGGGCATCGGCTACGAGCAGGTGCTGAAGGCGCGGTTTCCGAAGCTGATCTATTGCCACATCACCGGCTTCGGCGATGACGGCCCGTATGGCGGCCTGCCGGGGTATGACGCCGCGGTGCAGGCGATGGCCGGGCTGATGAGCATCAATGGCTCCCAGGAAAGCGGGCCGATGCGCATGGGCACGCCGCTCGTCGATCTCGGCATGGGGCTCAACTGCGTGATCGCGATCCTGCTGGCGCTGCATCATCGCCACAAGACCGGCGTGGGCCAGGCGCTGGACGTCTCGCTCTACGACTCCGCCATCAGCCTGCTGCATCCGCAAGCGGCGAACTACCTGATGTCGGGCAAGGTGCCGCAGCTGATCGGCAATGCGCATCCCAACATCAGCCCGTATGACTGCTTCCGCGCCGGCAGCAAGTTCATCTTCCTGGCCGTCGGCAACGACCGCCAGTTCCGCAAGATGTGCGAGCTGATGGGCGCGCCGCATCTCGTCGACGATCCGCGCTTCGCCGACAACGCCAAACGCGTCGAGAACCGGGCGGTGCTGCGCGCGGCGCTGGAGACGCTGTTCGCCAACCATGACGCGGTGCGGCTCGCCGACACGCTCGCGCGCAACGGCGTGCCGGCCGGCGCCGTGCTCGATATCGGCGAGGTGATGACGAGCGGGCACACGCGCCATCGCGAGATGCTGCTCGAGGACGGAAATTATCGGGGGACCGGCATCCCGATCAAGATGTCGAAGACCAAACCGCGCCTGCGCTGGGCGCCGCGCGCATTCAATGTCGACGGCGCGGCCGTCTTGCGCGAGGCTGGCTACACGGAAACCGAAATCGCCCGACTGCAGGATAGCGGTGTCAGCCCGAAGCAGCGGCGCAAGGGGGGAGCGGAATGAGCGCTGAGATCGTCAATCTGCGTCGCGCGCGCAGAGCCAAGGAACGTCTGGAACAGGATCTGCGTGCGGCGGCGAACCGCGCCCAATTCGGGCGCAGCGGGAGCGAGCGTCGCCTGGACGCCAAGGAAACCGCGCGCAGCGAGCGCGAGCACGCCGGCACGAAGCTCGATCGCTGATGCGCAAACTGCATTTCAGCGCAGCGGAACTCGCCGATCGCCGCGCGCGGATCTGCCGTGCGATGGCGGCGTCGGGCATCGACGGGCTGTTGTGCTTTCGCCAGGAATCGATGTTCTGGCTCACCGGCTACGACACGTTCGGCTTCGTGTTCTTCCAGTGCCTGTATCTCGGCGCGGACGGGACGATGACGCTGCTGACGCGCGCGCCCGACCGGCTGCAAGCGGCGCAGACGTCGGTGATCGACGATGTGCGGATCTGGATCGACGCGCCCGATGCCGGACCGGCGGTTTTGCTGCGTGACATCCTGGCCGCGCATGGCGGCCGTGGAAAGCACTTCGGCGTCGAGTGGGAAGCCTATGGGCTGACGGCGCGCAACGGCCAGCGCCTCGCGACCGCGCTCGATGGGTTCTGCACGACCGTGGATGCGTCGGATCTGGTTTCGCGCCTGCGTGTCGTGAAGAGCGCGGCCGAACTCGTGCATGTCCGCACAGCCGCGGCGCTCGCCGACGAAGCGCTCGCCGAGGCGCATCGCCTGGCCCGGCCGGGAGTCGACGAAGGCGAGATCCTCGCGGCGATGCAGGCCGCGGTGCTGCGCGGCGGCGGCGATGAACCCGCCAATGAGCAGATCATCGGCTCCGGTCCGCATGCGCTGCTGTGCCGCACGCATACCGGCCGGCGCCTGCTCGATGCGCAGGACATGCTCACGCTGGAATTCGCCGGCGTCTATCGGCACTACCATGCCTGCTTCATGCGCACGCTGGCGATCGGCACGCCCGATCCGCGGATGCGCGACATGCACAAGGCCAGCGTCGACGCCTTGCTCGCGTGCGAAGCCGCGCTGAAGCCGGGCCGCGCGATCGGCGAGGTGTTCGACGCCCATGCCCGCGTGCTCGACGGCGCCGGCTATCGCGCCCAGCGCATGAATGCCTGCGGCTACTCGCTCGGCAATACCTTCGCGCCGAACTGGATGGACTGGCCGATGTTGTATCGCGGCCAGTCCTACGTCGCCGAGCCCGGCAACGTCTTCTTCATCCACATCATCGTCTTCGACGAGGCCCGCGGCCTCGCGATGACCCTCGGCCGCACCAGCGAAGTCACCGCATCAGGCGCGCGACCGCTCTCCACGGCAGCGCTGGACTTCGTGACGGGTTGATCGCCGCGCCGGCTTCACAACGGCTTGCGCAGGCGCTGCGCGATTTCGCCGACGATGCCGCGGCGGAAGGCCATCACGCAGATGACGAAGATCGCGCCTTGGACGACGGTGACCCAGGCGCCGAGCTGGGCGAGGTAGTTCTGCATCGCCACGATGATGAAGGCGCCGAGCATCGGACCGAAGATCGTGCCCAGCCCGCCGACCAGGGTCATCAGGATCGCCTCGCCGGACATCGACCAATGCACGTCGGTGAGCGTGGCGAGCTGGAACACCAGCACTTTCATGCTGCCCGCCAATCCCGCCAGCGTCGCCGAGAGCACGAAGGCCGCGAGCTTGTACTGCTCGGCCTTGTAGCCGAGGCTGATCGCGCGGGGCTCGTTCTCGCGGATCGCCTTGAGCACCTGGCCGAAGGGCGAATGCACGATGCGGTAGATGAGCAGGAAGGCGGCGACGAAGACCGTCGCGACCACGGCGTACATCGTGAGGTCGTCGCGCAGATCGATGAGCCCGAACAGCCGCCCGCGCGGGACGGCCTGGATGCCATCCTCGCCGCCCGTGAACGGCGCCTGCAGGCAGAAGAAATAGATCATCTGCGAGAAGGCGAGGGTGATCATCGCGAAATAGATGCCCTGGCGCCGGATCGCGAGCATGCCGATCACGAAGCCGAGACACGCGGCGGTGGCGGTGCCGGACAGGATCGCGAGCTCGGGCGTCAGCCCCCAGATCTTCGCCGCATGCGCGGACACGTAGCCGGCGGCGCCGAGGAACGCCGCATGGCCGAAGCTGACGAGGCCGACATAGCCGAGCAGCAGGTTGAAGGCGCAGGCATAGAGCGCGAAGCACAGGGCCTTCATCAGGAAGACCGGATAGATCACCGCCGGCGCGACGATCAGGAGGACGATCATCGCGGCAAAGACGCCGAGCTGGGCGCGGGGCACGGCGTTGATCTCGGCCGTAACTGCGTGGTTCGAGGGAGTCGCCATCAGGTCACGCCGCCCGTCCGAAAAGACCCGCCGGCTTGAGCAGGAGAACGATCGCCATGATCACGAAGATCACCGTCGTCGAGGCTTCGGGATAGAACACTTTGGTCAGGCCCTCGACTACGCCGAGCCCGAAGCCGGTGATGATCGAGCCGAGGATCGATCCCATCCCGCCGATGACTACGACGGCGAAGACGACGATGATGACGTTGGCGCCCATCTGCGGCGCGATCTGGTAGATCGGCGCGGCCAGCACGCCGGCGAACGCCGCGAGCGCGACGCCGAATCCGTAGGTCAACGTGATCATCCGCGGCACGTTGATGCCGAAAGCCTGGACGAGGCTCGGGTTCTCGGTCGCGGCGCGCAGATAGGCGCCGAGCTTGGTACGCTCGATCACGAACCATGTGCCGATGCATACCGCGACGGATGCCACCACGACCCAGGCGCGATAGGCCGGCAGCATCATGAAGCCGAGATCGATCGGGCCGAGGCTCTGGATCTCCGGGGGGATGCGGTAGGGCTGGCCCGACGAGCCGAAGCCGTTGCGAAACAGGCCCTCGATGATCAGCCCCATGCCGAAGGTGAACAGCAGGCCGTAGAGATGATCGAGCTTGTAGAGCCGGTGCAGGAACAGCCGCTCCATCACCATGCCGGTCGCGCCGACGACGATCGGCGCGATCAGCAGCGACCACCAATAGCCGAGGCCGAGCTTGTTGAGCAGCAGCCAGGCGACGAACGCGCCCATCATGTACTGGGCGCCGTGCGTGAAGTTCACGATGTTCAACATGCCGAAGATCACCGCCAGCCCGAGGCTCAGCAGCGCATAGAACGACCCGTTCACCAGCCCAATGGTCAGCTGACCATAGAGTTGGATCGGGGAGATGGCGTGGCCGAAGAGCTCGATCATCGTGATGCTCGGTGTCGCATCTCACCCCGGTGACGACGCAACCGGGGTGAGAGCGATCGTTCCTGGTCTCAGTTCGACGCAACTATCGGGCAGCCGCCGTCCTTCATCGGGCGGAAAGCCTCTTCCGCGGGGATCGTCGCGCGGGGCTTGTAGTAGTCCCACGCGCCCTTGGACTCCGCCGGCTTCTTGACTTCGAACAGATAGGCCGGATGGATCTTGCGGCCGTCGGCGCGCACGCTGCCCTTGCCGAACAGCGGATCATCGGTCGGCATCTCCTTCATCTTCTTGACCACGGCCGCGCCGTCGCCATCGGACTTCATCGCTTCCATCGCCTTCAGGTAATGCAGGGTCGCGCTGTAGACGCCGGCATGGACCATCGTCGGATGGATGCCCTTGTTGCGCTCCTGGAAGCGCTTCGCAAAGGCCCGGCTCGCGTCGTTCATGTCCCAGTAGAACGTCTCGGTCATGATCAGGCCCTGCGCCGTCGGCAGGCCGAGGCCATGGACATCGGTGATGAAGACGAGCAGCCCGGCCAGGTTCTGGCCGCCGCGCACGATGCCGAACTCAGCCGCCTGCTTGATCGCGTTGGTGGTGTCGCCGCCGGCATTCGCGAGGCCGATGATCTTGGCCTTGGACGCCTGCGCCTGCAGCAGGAAGGACGAGAAATCCGTGTTGTTGAGCGGATGGCGCACCTTGCCGAGCACCTTGCCGCCATTCTTCACGATGACCGCCTCGGTATCGGCCTCAAGCTGATGACCGAAGGCGTAGTCGGCAGTCAGGAAGTACCAACTGTCGCCGCCGGTCTTTACGATCGCGTTGCCGGTGCCGTTGGCGAGCGCCCAGGTGTCGTAGGTCCAGTGGATCGTGTTGGGCGAGCATTGCGCGCCGGTGAGCGCGGAGGACGCCGCGCCGGAGACCAGGAACACCTTGTTCTTCTCGCGCGTGATCGTATTGACCGCGAGCGCGACCGCGGAGTTCGGCACGTCGACGATCACGTCGACGCCGTCACGGTCGTACCATTGCCGCGCGATATTGGACCCGACATCGGCCTTGTTCTGATGGTCGGCCGACACGAACTCGACCTTGAGGCCTTTGGCCGCCGCGCCGAAATCCTCCACCGCCATCCGCGCGGCGAGCACGGAGCCGGCGCCGGCGAGATCGGTATAGAGCGACGACATGTCCGAGAGGATGCCGATCTTGATTTCGTTGTTGGTGAACTGGGCCTCGGCGGTCCCGGCGGTGAGGCCGAGGGCGCCCGCCACTGCAAGTACATGTCTGAGACTCATCGCGTTCTCTCCTTGTTGTTGGATGGGGTCTTAGACCCCGAGGTAGTCGTGAAGCTTCGTCATGTTGGCGGCGAGGTCGGCGTTGCGGAACATCTCGACGACCCGACCATGTTCCATGACGTAGTGCCGATCCGCGACGGTCGCCGCGAAGCGGAAATTCTGTTCGACCAGCAGGATCGTGAAGCCGTCGTGCTTCAGCCGTCTGATCGTGTCGCCGATCTGCTGGATGATGACCGGCGCCAGCCCTTCGG
>JANNTF010000303.1:0-5846 GCA_031403455.1 Alphaproteobacteria bacterium
GATGTAGATCGTCTTCTGGCGACAATAGAGACGACCATTGAAGTTGGGGCGCTGCCGCCTGAACCAAGGCCCGTGGATTCGGTGTTTCAAACGTCATCTTCTCCGCGCTAAGAGTCTGTCCGGGAACATCAAGCGGGATTACAAAGTTTTCGGAGCATGAGGCGGATCGAAGCGAGGCGTAAGAAAGCCAGCGCCTTGCGATTGAGGTTCTCCCAATCCTTGGCAAGCCTTCGGCAGCGGTTGAGCCAAGCAATGGTGCGCTCGACGACCCAGCGACGTGGAAGCACAACAAATCCTTTATCCTGATCGGAGCGCTTGATGATTTCAGTTTCAAGCTGGGGCAGGATTTTCGTGAGTGCCTTCTGGAATTTCGGCCCCTGATAGCCGCTGTCGGCAAATAGATGTTTCAAGAACGGATGCATCCCAAACAGATTGGCAAGAAGCGCAATGCCACCGTCGCGATCCTGGATAGCGGCGGAGTGAACCATCGCATGAAGCAGCAAACCCAGCGTATCTACTAGAATATGGCGCTTCTTGCCCTTGATCTTCTTGCCTGCATCGTAGCCATGCGGATCGATGCACGCCCCCCTTTTTCAGCGCTCTTGACGCTCTGGCTATCGATAATGGCGGCGGTCGGGCTGGCTGGCCGTTCGCTTTGCTCTCGGCACTCCACATAGAGCGCGTGATGAATGCGATCCAGCGTGCCGTCGTAGCTCCACAAGTCGAGATAGTCGAACAGCGTGCTGCGCGGCGGCAGGTCTTTAGGGATCGCACGCCACTGACATCCCGTACTCAAAATGTACATGATCCCGTTCATCACTTCGCGCAATTCGACGTGGCGCTTGTTGCCGCCGCGCTTGGCCGGCGGGATCAACGGTTCAACATACGCCCATTCATCGGCAGTCAGATCGCTCGGATATCGCAAGGCGCTGCGGTCGTAGCGACCGCGGTTCTTCGCCGTCCACATCGGTGATCCTCCTCGAATCCAGCCACCGCTCTTGAATCACAAACGACTCACAGGAATCAACATGTTCCCGGACAGACACTTAGAGGCAGCTACTTCACCTCGTCGACTTCGTAGAAGCGCACGTTCCATTGCGCGCGGGCGAAGCGGTAGCCCGTGCGGTTGGCGCGGAAGGCGATCGGGTTCACCTGGTTGTGGATCGGGAAGTAGACGGCGTGATTCATGATCCGCTTCTGCACGTCGGCATAGATCGCCGTGCGCTTCGCCGGATCGACCTCGCCGCCGCCCTGCTCGAGCAGCTTGTCGAGCGCGGGATCGCTGAGCCGGCCGAGATTGAAGCGGAAGCGGCCGGGCTCGGGGATGTTGCGGCTGTGGAACTGGATCTCCAGCAGGCTGGGATCGGCGTTGATCCAGCGCAGCGGATTGATCTCATGCGTGTTGGTGAAGACCAGTTCGTCCCAGCGCGCCGTGGTGATCGTGTCGACCTTCATGTCGAAGCCGATCTTCTTGAGATCGGCCTGCGCCACCACGCCGACCTCAGGCAGCACGACGGCGAGCACCTGCCAGCTGGTGCTGAGCGTCTGCCCGTCCTTCACGCGGATGCCGTTGGGTCCCATCTTCCAGCCCGCGTCTTCGAGGAGCTGTACGGCGCGCTTGGGATCGAACGGATAGTAACTCTCCGATCCGGCCCAATAACCGGTCGTGGTCTTCGAGAGCGGGCCGAAGGCCGGCTCGATGAGGCTGAAATACATGTCGTCGGTGAGCGCCTTGCGGTCGATGCCATGCATGAAGGCCTGGCGGACGCGGACGTCCTGGAAGATCCCGCGCTGCGAGTTGAGCATGACGCCGAAAGGCAGGCCCGAGGCCGGCGCCAGCATCGTCTTGTAGCGGCGATCCTGATTGAAGCGGCGGACATCGAGGATCGGTACGAAATCGGCGATGTCGACCTCGCCGCGCTCGAGCGCGGCGACGCGCGTCGAGGCGTCGGGGATCGAGCGATGGATGACCCGCGCGACCTTGCTCGGTCCCTTGTGCTTGGTGAAACCCGGCGCCCAGTTGTAGGTCTCGAAGCGTTCGAGCACGACCTGCTTGCCGCGTTCCCACGTGACGAATTTGAACGGCCCGGTGCCGACGGGCGCGGCCCCGAAGCCGGCGTCGCCGAGCGCTTTCACGGCGGTCGGCGAGACCGGCGAGAGTTCGTTCTGGCTGAGCGAGGCGATGGCGGCCGCATAGGGCCGCGTGTAGCGGAGCTTGATCTCGTACTCGCTGATCACGTCCGACCCGGCATAGGGCCCGAGAATGTCGATCGCGGCGCGGCTGCCGAGCGCCGGCACGCGGATCGAGTCGAAGGTGAACTTCACCGCTTCGGCATTGAACTTGGTGCCGTCATGGAAGGTCACGTCGTTGCGCAGTTTGAGCGTGATGGAAAGCCCGTCGGGCGCCACCTCCCACGCGGTCGCGAGGCCAGGCGAGAACTGGCTATTCTCGTCCGAGCCGATCAGCGTGTCGAAGACCTGGATGATCAGCTGGGTTTCGTGGCGTGACTGCGTGACGCGCGGATCCCAGGTCCGCGGATTGCCGTCATCCTCGCCCCACGTGATCGTCAACCCCGGACCCTGCGCCGGCGCGGCATGCATCAAGGCGGTGGTCGCGAGCAGGACGCCAGCTGCGAGCGTGGCTAGTCTGAACCGCATGATCTTCTCCCCTCCTGGTGGCACTGTGCCCACGATATGGCAATGTGCCGGTCGGAGCGACACGCTTGTAGCGTGCGGGGGAAGTTCTTGATGCACCAACTCACTGGCTATTGCGATCGATGGAGCGTCCGCGCGGGCGAGCGGATCGCGTTTCGCGTGTCGAGCGCAGCGGATCGCGCCTATGGCTTGCGCTTCGTGCGACATCTCTGCACGGATCCCAATCCCGATGGGCCGGGCTACCGTGAGGTCGCGATGCCGACCGCCATCGACGGCCAGATGCCTGGCCGGTTCCAGCAGGCGCGGCTGGGCAGCTACGCGACGATCGAGGCGCTCGCGCTGCCGGCGGGCCGTGGTCTCAAGCTGATGCTGACGATCTGGCCCACGGCGCCGGCCACGCGCCGTCAGACGATCCTCGCGATCGATGCCGGGAGCATGCGCGTGCGGCTCGACCTGACCACGGCGGGCGGCGTGGCGTTGTCCGTCGGCGATGCGCGCATCGAGATCGCCGCGCCGATGCTGGCGCGGCGCTGGTACGCGGTGACGGCGACGATCGATCCCGCCGCCGGCGTGCTTGGCCTGACGCAGACGCCGCTCGCGCCGCTCGGCACCGTGCGGGATCAAGGGCGTCACGCGATCAACGCGCCGCTCGCGCCGACCGGTGGCGTCGCGCGTGTGCTCATCGCGGCCGAGCCCGAGCCGATCGGCGCCGGCAGCTTCTTCAACGGCAAGATCGAGCATCCGGTGATCACCACGCTCGATGGCGCCGTCGTGGCGCGCTGGGATTTCAGCCAGGGCATGGCGACGCAGCGGATCATCGATCTCGGACCGCAGGCCGCGCATGGCGCACTCGTGAATCTGCCGACGCGTGCGATGGCGGGATCGAACTGGACCGGCACGGTGCATGATTGGAAATCGGCGCCCGAGCAATACGGCGCGATCCATTTCCACGATGACGATCTCGGCGATTGCGGCTGGGACGACAGCTTCACCCTCGACGTGCCCGCGAATTGGCCGAGCGGCTTCTACGCCGCGCATGTCCTGAACGACGCGGGCGAGGATCTGATCCCGTTTTTCGTGCGACCCGCGCGCAAGGCCAAGACGAGTGATGTCGCGTTCCTCGTCCCGACCTTCAGCTATCAGGTCTATTCATGTCATGTGCGGCCGGGGCGCGGCGAGGAGATCCGCGAGCGGGCGAGCGCCTGGGGCGCGCTGCTCGAGACGCCGGACCGCAATCCGCAATTTGGCCTCTCCACCTACAACACGCATTCCGATGGCTCGGGCGTTTCCATCACGTCGATGCTGCGACCGCAGCTCGATACGCGGCCGCGCCAGATGGTGCTGATGGACCCATCCCCCAAAGGTTCGGGCACGGGCCGCATCAATTGCGACAGCTACGTGATCGATTGGCTCGACCGGGCCGACATCGCGCATGACGTGGTCACCGATCACGATCTGCACGACGAGGGCGTCGAGGCGCTGGCGCCCTATCGCGTGATCATCTGTGGCCAGCATCCGGAGTATCACTCGCTGCGCATGATGGAAGCGCTGGAAGGCTTTCTCGCGCGAGGCGGGCGGCTGATCTATCTCGGCGGCAACGGCTTCTACTGGCGCGCGGAGCCCAGCATCGACGCGCCGCACGCGCTCGAAGTGCGGCGCGCGGAAGGCGGCATCCGCGTCTGGGCGACGGATCCCGGCGAGAGCTACAACCAATTCGGTGGCGGCTATGGCGGGTTGTGGCGGCGCATCGGCAAGTCGTCACATCGTCTGGTCGGCAATGGCTTCTCGGCGCAAGGCCGGCATCTCGGGTTTCCCTACGCCTTCACCGCGGCGATCCGCGATCCGCGTGTCGCCTTCATGGCGCAGGGCATCGAGAATGCCGCGGCGCCCGGCGCGCTGTTCGGCGATAGCGGAGTCATGGGCGGTGGTGCCGCGGGATTCGAACTCGACAGCGCGGATGTGCGTTACGGCACGCCGCCCCACGCGCTGATCGTCGCCAAGGGCATCGTGATCCATGACGATTTCGGCTGGGTCAACGAGGACATGCTGATCCATCGCCATCCGCGGGCGCGCGAGGAATGGTCCTGCGCCGACATGGTGTTCTTCGAAACTCCCGCCGGCGGCGCTGTCTTCAGCGTCGGCTCGATGACCTATGTCGGCGCGCTGCCGCCGGAGGGATATGCGAATACCTGCGCCAGGCTGACGACCAACGTGCTGCGTCGCTTCCTCGATCCGAAACCTTTCGGATGAGCGCGTAGCCATGCCCTGGCTCCTGCGCCGGCTCCTCGGTGTGATTCCGACGCTGTTCATCACCTGGACGATCGTCTTCGCAGTACTGCAGTTCATTCCGGGCGACCCGGTCATGCTCGCGCTCGGGGGCACGCCGGCGAGCGACGAGGTGATCGACAACGAGCGCCGGCGCCTGGGCCTAGATCGACCGATCCATGAGCAGTATCTGACCTTCCTGCGCAAGATGGCGACCGGCGATCTCGGCACCAGCTATCAGCAGCGCCAGCCGGTCGCGAAGATCATCGCCGAGCAGGTGCCGCATTCGGCGGCGCTCGCGGCGGGCGGGCTGCTGGTCGGCCTGATCCTGGGCATCTCGCTCGGCATCTTCGCGGGCGTGCGGCCGCATGGCTGGGCCGATACGGCGACGATGTCGCTCGCGCTGATCGGCGTGTCGCTGCCGAGCTTCTGGATCGGCATGATGCTGATCTACGTGTTCGGCATCATGCTCGAATGGGTGCCGATCCTCGGCGACGGGATCGACGCGCTCATCCTGCCGAGCGTCACCGTCGGGCTCTTCCTCGCCGGCGGCCTCGCGCGGCTGATCCGCAGCGCGATCATCGAGACGATGAGCCAGGATTACATCCGCACCGCGCACGCCAAGGGTCTGTCGGCATTTCGCATCGTGGCCAAGCACGCGATGCGCAACGCCGTCATCCCGCCGATCACGCTGCTCGGCGTGCAGTTCGCCTTTCTGATCGGCGGCGCCGTCGTGACCGAGCGCGTTTTCGCGCGCCAGGGCCTGGGCTCGCTGCTCATCGAAGCGGTCCTCACCAAGGACGTGCCGCTGGTGCAGGGCCTCGTCGTCTACACGACCAGCGCCTACATCGTCGTCAATCTGCTCATCGACATGCTCTACGGCGTGGTCGATCCCCGCATCCGGGCGGCGCGCGCGTGAGCGCGAC
>JANNTF010000304.1:0-2552 GCA_031403455.1 Alphaproteobacteria bacterium
ATGCGCACCACGGCGTCGCGCATGCGATCCAGCCGTTTGAGGATTTCGGGATCACGATCGGTCATACGCGCGATGATGCGTTGCCGGGCGCCGTCGATGATGGCGAGCGGCGTACGGAACTCGTGGCTGGCGATG
Source organism: Alphaproteobacteria bacterium (assembly GCA_031403455.1). Taxonomy (GTDB): domain Bacteria; phylum Pseudomonadota; class Alphaproteobacteria; order CACIAM-22H2; family CACIAM-22H2; genus CAIOSQ01. The sequence continues at coordinate 136 of JANNTF010000304.1, forward strand.
GAGATGAAACGCCGCTGGCGGATGTTCATCTCACGCTCCGACGTCAAGGCGCGCTCCAGCGCCTCGTGCGACCGGACGAGACTCGTGACGTCGCGATGGACCGACAGGATACCGCCGGCGCTGGTCCGCCGATCGGTCACTTCGTAGACGCGCCCGTCCACGAGCCGGCGTTCGAACGGCTGGTCGACATTGTCCATCCGCCGGATCCGCTCCGCGGCCAGCGCGTTGGTCTGAGTCGCGGCGTTCGTCGGATAGATGCGCGCGAAGATCGCACGCATGAACTCCTCGATTTCCAATCCGGGTCGCAGCACGTCGCGCACCTCGGGGAACATCTCCAGATAGCGCGAGTTCCAGGTCTGGATCCGGCGCTGCGCATCATAGAGCAGCACGCCATCGCCGATGCTCTCCAACCCGTCGCGAAACAGCGCCTCGCTCATCGCGAGCTGATCCGCGGCGCGGCGCGCGTCGGTCACGTCGCGGAACATCGAGATGTACCCGCCCGACGCCATCGCATGGTCGACCGCCTCGAGCACCCGGCCGGCTGGCAGCGTGATCGACAGCGGCTGTCCGAGCCGCCGCCGCAGGCCGACGCGCTCTTCGACATGAGCGGCCAGCGCCTCCGGCGACCAATCCGGGTGCCGAATGCGCGTCGCTTGCTCGACGACCTCACGCAGCGTCATGCCGACCCGCAGGAACGCGGCCGCGTGCGGCAGCAGTTCTAGATAGCGGTGGTTCCAAATCAGCAGACGATCATCGCTGTCCCACAATGCAATGCCCTCGTCCATTGCTTCCAGACCATCGCGCAGTCGCGCCTCGCTCGCCTGGATCCGGGCGGCGGCGTGCCGTGCATCGGTGATGTCGCGCGCCAACGTGACGACGCCGCCCTCGGATGTCGGCCGATCGATGAGCTCGATGATGCGGCCATCGGGAATCGTGAATTCCGCTGGCACAGGCCAATCCGATCGCGCATTGCGCTCGCGGTCGCGGCCCCAATTGGTGCATTCGTCTTCCGAGAGATGCGGGAAGGCCGCGCGCGCCGCGCGCACGGCGAACTCGACCATTTCGATGCCCGGCACTGCGATGTCGCGCAGATGGGGCATGAGGTCGAGATAGCGGCGATTGGTCGTGATCAGGCGGCCGTCACGGTCCCATTGCGCGAGCCCATCGGCCATGTTCTCGATGCCATCGCGAAACCGTGCTTCGCTCTCGATGATGCGCTCCAGCAGACGCTTGTCCGCCGTCACATCGCGCGCGACGATGGCATAGCCGCCTTCGCTCGTGGCGTGATCCGTCACGCGGAGAAACCGCCCGCCGGTCTCGAACTCCACGCTTTCGCCGCGGCCGCGAGCGGCGAGGCGATCGGCGATCCAGAGGCGACGCTGCTCGGCATCGAGATGCGGCAGACCGCGAATTAGCGCCGCATCGAGAACCTCGAGCCAATTCGCGCCGACGCGCAGCAGCGGCGCAACATGCGGCATCAATTCGGCGTAGCGCACGTTCCAGAGCACCAGGCGATCATGGCGATCGTGCAGCAGGAAGCCGTCTGCGATGCTGTTGAGGCCGTCGCGCAGGAGCGCTTCCGCATCCACGGCGCGCTGCGACGCCATGACCTGCTCGGTCACGTCACGATAGATCGAGACCAAACCGCCGCCGGATGTGCGCCGCTCGACGAATTCGATGTGTCGACCCGTGCTTGCGACGAAGCGTCGGACCTCGCCGGCGAGAGCGCGCTGGCGCAGCCTCTCGGCTGTCCAGTCCGCCGCCGCCGACTCATCGCGCTGCAGCAGGCGTCCGACATGGCCAAAATAGGCGTCGAATTTGATCGCGGGTCGCAGCGCCCGCCCACTCATGGGCAGCAGCTCGACGAGACGTTGGTTCCAGAACAGCAGGCGGCCGTCGGCGTCCCACAGCAGGAACGCCTCGTTCAGACTCTCGATGGCGGCACGCAGATTCGACTCGCTCACGGAGTCGGCTTGGACACCGGACCCGTCGACGCGTCGCAAATGGATGAGCAGGACGGCACACAGCGCGGCCATGATCAAGAAGAGTGCCGCATCGATCGCGATTGCGGCGCGCGCGCCGCCGTCGATCGATAGCCGCCACGAATTCAGCCCCGCGCCAACCACCAGCACGCCCGACAGCGCAGCGAATCCGAAGGCGAATACCCGGGACCTCTTGGTGCCGCTGCGCATACCTGCGTGAGCTATCTGAGGGTGGAACAATCCCTCAAATGATCATGCGCGGATTTACGATCTGGTTAATAGAGTTAAGGTTGGATGCCAGCGGCGGCGGCGGCGGCGCGCGGGTCGGCCGCTCGGACTGCCTTGAGAAACACCGTCGGCAACCCGGCTGACGCGATCTGCGCCAGCGGCCACCAGCGACCCTCGCCGGCAGGAGCGCGCGCGGCGCGTGCGATC
>JANNTF010000305.1:0-6926 GCA_031403455.1 Alphaproteobacteria bacterium
TCCGCGACGACATCGCGCCGATGTTGATCGGCCAGGATCCACTCGACCACGCCGTTCTGCTTGAGCAGGCGACGCACACCTTGGTGAAGCTCGGTCCGGAAGGCGCGCTGACCGGCGCGCTGGCGGCGCTCGACATTGCGCTATGGGACATCAAGGGCAAGCGCACCGGCCTGCCGATCCACAAGCTGATCGGCGGCGCATGGAAGACCGCGATCCCGTTCTACGCCTCGATCGGCGGCAACGCAGAGCGCAGCGTCGACCAGGTCCGCAAGGTCGTCGAGCAGCGCCTGAAGGACCAGCCGGCCGCCGTGAAGATCCGCTTCGACAACACCCGCACGAGCCTCGACGCCGACATATCAGGCGACATCGCCAAGGCGCGCGCCGTGCGCCGCCTCGTCGGCGACGGTTTTCGCCTCGGCTTCGACGCCAACAACGGCTACTCGGTCGGCGGCGCCATCCGGGTCGGGCGCGTGCTCGAGGAACTCGGCTATCTCTGGTTCGAGGAGCCGGTGCAGCATTATCACGTCGCGGCGATGGGCGAGGTCGCGCAGCGCTTGGACATCACCGTCTCCGCCGGCGAGCAAACCTACACGTTGCAGGGCTTGAAGGATCTGATCTCGGCCGGCGTGCGCATGGTGCAGCCTGACATCGTCAAGATGGGCGGCATCACCGGGATGATGCAATGCGCCGCGATCGCCTATGCGCATGGCGTCGAATTCGTGCCGCATCAGACGCAGCCATCGATCGGCCATCTCGCCAATCTGCACGTGCTCTCGACGGTCATGCATCTGACCAAGCCCGTCGAGCTGGCGGATCATTGGGAGCGGGCGAGCGCGGTGTTCAAGAATCCGTCGGAGCCGGTCGATGGCCGCTTCACGGTGCCCACGGCGCCGGGCCTCGGCATGGAGTTCGACGCGGCCGAGCTCGAGCGCCGTTCCATTCCGATCAGCATCTGACCCGTCAAGCGAGAGGAACGAATGCCATGACGATCACCAGACGGCGCATCATGCGCGATAGCGCCACCGCGGCGACGATCGCGACCCTGGGCGCGGCGTCGCCGGCGCGCGCCCAATCGGCGCCGCTCACGATCGCGCTGGCGGCGCGTGCGCCGACCGGACTCAGCCCGCAATCGAACGGACTGACGGGCGGTGACAACTGGGCGATCAAGCAGATCTTCGACACGCTGGCCAAGCCCGAGGACGGCACGTTCGGCATTCGTCCGGAGGATTTCCGCCCCAGCCTCGCAGAGAAGTGGGAGAGCTCGGCCGACGCGAAGACCTGGACCTATGCGCTGCGCCGCGGCGTGCAGTTCCACAAGAGCTACGGCGAGATGACCTCGGACGACGTGGCGTTCACCTTCGGTCGCCATCTCGATCCGAAGCTCGTCACCAACCAGAAGCCGATCTATTCGAACGTCGCGGCGGTGACGGCGCTCGACCCTCACACCGTGCGCTTCGCGCTCAAACGTCCGGATCCGCTGTTTAACGGCAGCGTGATCACGGCGCTCTCGGCCTCGATCCTCAGCCGCAAGGCCTTCGAGGAGCGCGGACCGCGCTTCAACATGGATCCGATCGGGACGGGCGCCTATCAGGTCGAGAGCGTGAGCCCGACCGAAGGCGTGATGCTGAGCGCCTTTGATGCGCATTTCGCGGGAGTCGCGGCGTCGAAGGCGCTGCGCGTGTCCTTCATCGCCGACACCACGGCGCGCACCCTCGCCTTCGCTTCCGGCCAGGTCGACATGATCGAGGGTGTGCGCGCGCCCGGCTGGATCCCGACCATGCGCCAGCGCGCGCCGCAGACGATCTTCGACGCGACGGCCCCGGGCAGCTTCAACGTGCTGCATCTCAACCTCACGCGCCCGCCGCTCAACGATCTGCGCGTGCGCCAGGCGATCCGGCTGGCCATCAACAATGAGCAGATCGCCGCGGCCTTCTCCGGACTCGCAGTCCCAATGGTCGGCATCATCGCGCCGCAATTCGCCGGATCGGTGAAGAAGGAGAGTCTGCCGCCCGAGCTGCGCTACGACCACGACATCCGCAAGGCCAAGGCATTGCTGGCGGAGGCCGGCTTTCCGAACGGCGTCACCATCCCGTGCTTCACCAGCCAGCGCGAGGACTATGCCGCGATCATGCTGATCATCCAGGAGCTGCTGCGCGCGGCCGGCATCAATCTCGACCTCAAGATCATCGATCACGCGACGATGCATGCCGAGAACCGCAAGGACCGCAATTCGCTCGCGCTCTACTCGTCGAGCTATCCCCCGGTTCCGATCCAGCCCTATCTGCAATTGCTGTCGTCACAGGCCGAGGTGAAGGCCGATGGCAGCGGCAGTGAGAATTACAGCCATTACGGCGTCGCGCTGCCTGGTGTCGACGCGCTGCTCGATCAGGCGCAGGACGAGCCCGCGTTCGAGAAGCTGGTGGCGAAGATCCAGGATGCGGAGCGACAGGTGCTGTGCGACCTGCCGCTCCTCGGGATCATCACGCTGTCCTATGTCATCGCGCGCAATCCGCGCGTCGATCTCGGTTTCCCGGTCAAGTCGGGCTATGCCTACTGGCCGCTGAATCGGGCGCGACGAGCGTAGCAGCAGAGTCGCTCGATGCTGCGCCTGCTCGGCGCGCGCCTGCTCGACGCGGTGCCGACGGTCCTGCTGGTGCTGACGCTGGTCTTCGTGGCGCTGCGCATCCTGCCCGGCGATCCGGCGCTGGTCGCGCTCGGCGACTACGCGACGCAGGAGCAGCTCGCGCTGTTCAGGCGTCAGATGGGGCTCGATGCGCCGCTCTGGCTGCAATATTTCGCCTTCATCCGGGACATGCTGACGCTCGATCTCGGCGCGTCGCTGATCAATCAAATGCCGGTGATCCAGCTCCTGCGCGACAACCTGCCCTACACGATCGAGCTGACCTTGGTCGCGACCGCGATGGGGCTGGTCTTCGGCATTCCCCTCGGCGTGCTCGCCGCCGTCAATCGCAACCGCCTGCCTGACACCGGCGTGCGCCTGTTCTCGCTGATCGGCTACGCGATCCCGGATTTCTATCTCGGCGCGCTGCTGCTGATCGTGTTCGCGCTCAATCTCGGCTGGTTCCCGATCAATGGCGGCGGAGCGGGGTTCATCGACCGGATGTATCACGTCTTCCTGCCGGCGCTGACTCTCGCGATGGTCAAGACCGCCTTCATCGGCCGCCTCACGCGCACATCGCTGCTCGAAGTCCTCGGCAAGGATTATGTGCGCACCGCGCGGGCGAAGGGCGCGCGGGAGAATCGCGTCATCTATCGGCATGGCCTGCGCAACGCGCTGCTGCCGATCACGACCGGCCTCGGCCTGAGCCTGCTGGCGACGCTGTCGGGTTCGGTCGCCATCGAGCTCGTGTTCAATCGTCCGGGCATCGGCGAGGTGCTGATCAGCGCCATCGCCAAGCGCGACTATCCCGTGATCCAGAGCGGCGTGGTCGTGTTCGCCTTCTTCGTCGTGATCGTCAATCTCGCCGTCGATCTCGCCTATATCGTCGTCGATCCGCGCATCCGGGCGAAGGAATGACCGCCGCCGCGGAGCCCGGACTTGGTCTCGTGCCCGAGGAGCGGCGCTTCGCCGTTCTCGCCCGGCTGTTCTCGCGCGAACGCCCGGCCGCGCTCATCGGCGCGCTCATCGTCGCGCTGTTCATCACCGTCGCGCTGCTCGCCCCGGTCATCGCGCCCTATGATCCGCTCGCCCAGAGCTATCTGCGCATCAATGCCTATCCGTCGGCGGAGCATTGGCTGGGGACCGATCAGTTCGGTCGCGACGTGCTGTCACGGCTGCTCTACGGCGCGCGCAACTCGCTGCTCTTCGGACTGATCTCGCCGACTCTCGCCGCGGTGATCGGCACGATGCTCGGCGTGACGGCCGGCTATTTCGGCGGCGCGATCGACCGTGTGGTGAGCCGCGTGATCGATCTCCTGCTCGCCTTTCCAGAATTGCTGCTCGCGATCATGATCGCGGCGGCGCTGGGCGGCGGGTTCTGGAACGTGGTCATGGTGATCGCCATCGCCTTCGTCCCGGGCTTCGCGCGCATCGCCCGCGCCTCGACGCTCGCCGTGAAGCAGGAGCCGTATATCGAGGCTGCGGTCGCGGTCGGCGTCGGCACGTTCAAGATCATCCGCCGCCACGTGCTGCCGAACATCGCGGCGCCGATCGTGGTGCTGATGACGCTGTGGGTCGCCTCGGCCATCCGCCTCGAGGCCTCGCTGAGCTTCCTCGGCATCGGCACGCAGCCGCCCAGTCCGAGCTGGGGCAACATCATCCGCGACGGGCTCGGCAACATCTTCGGCTCGCCCTGGCCGATCATCGGCGCCGGCTTCGCGATCACCGTGGTGGTCCTGGCCTTCAACGTCCTCGGCGATGCGCTGCGCGACGCGCTCGATCCGGACGGCGCGTGATGGCCGCTTCGCTGCTCGAGGTGCGAGATCTCGCGGTCGAGTTCGGGCCGATCCGCGCAGTCTCGGGCGTGAGCTTCGACATCCCCGCCGGCGGCGCCGTCGGTCTCGTAGGCGAGTCCGGATCCGGAAAATCGCTGACGGCGCTCGCGATCCTCCGCCTCGTCTCCGAGCCCGGCCGGATCGTGTCGGGGCGCATCGTCTTCGAGGGCGTGGATCTGCTCGAGCTGCCGCCGTCGCGCCTGCCCGAGATCCGCGGCCGCGACATCGCGATGATCTTCCAGGAGCCGATGAGCTCGCTCAATCCGCTGATGACCGTGGGCGATCAGATCGGCGAAGCCATCCTTCTCCATGAACCGATGTCGCGCGAGGCGCGCCGCGCCAGGGTCGTCGATCTGCTCGGCCGGGTCGGCATCGCCGATGCAGCCGCGCGGCTGCGCGCCTTTCCGCATCAATTCTCCGGCGGCATGCGCCAGCGCGTGATGATCGCTATGGCGCTGGCCTGCAGCCCGAAGCTGCTGATCGCGGACGAGCCGACGACGGCGCTCGACGTCACGATCCAGGCCCAGGTCCTCGACCTGATCAAGTCGATCCGCGCCGCCACGAACACGGCGCTGCTGCTGATCTCGCATGATCTCGGCATCATCGCGGATATCTGCGAGCGTGTGGTCGTGATGTATGCCGGCCGCGTCGTCGAGCAGGGCGACGTGCGGTCGATCTTCCACGCCGCGCGCCATCCCTACACGCGCGGCCTACTGCAATCGATTCCGCGATTGCGCGATGACCGCCGGCGCCTGTTCCAGATCCCCGGCTCGGTGCCGCATCCGGGCGAGATCGGCGCGGGCTGCCCGTTCACCGCGCGCTGCGCGCTACGAACGGAACGCTGCGCCGCGGAGATGCCGCCGATGGTCCGACTCGCCGAGGGTCACCTTGCGGCGTGCTGGGTCACCGCGGCGCCGCCGACATGAGCGCGCCGCTGCTGCGTGCCGAGGAACTCGGCAAGAGCTTTGCCGCGCCGCGCGGCGGTTGGTTCGGCCGACCGACCGGCGGCGTGCGCGCCGTCGACGGCGTGACCTTCGAGATCGCACGCGGCGAGACGCTCGCGGTAGTCGGCGAGTCCGGCTGCGGCAAATCGACTCTCGGGCGGCTCCTGCTGCGGCTCCTGGCCGCCAGCGAGGGGCGCGTGGTCTTCGAAGGCACGGACATCGCGTCGCTGTCGCGCGGCGCGCTGCGCCAGATGCGCCGCCAGGCGCAGATGGTGTTCCAGGATCCCCAGGGCTCCCTGAGTCCGCGGCGCAGCGTGGCCGAGATCATCGCCGAACCGCTCGAAGTGTTCGGCCTCGCGCGCAGCTCGAAGGAGAAGCGCGAGAAGGTCGCGGAGATCCTGACCCAGGTCGGCTTGTCGCCGGCGATGATGGATCGCTATCCGCGCCAATTCTCGGGCGGCCAGCGCCAGCGCATCGGGATCGCGCGCGCCATCTCGGTCGATCCGAGCTTCATCGTCGCCGACGAGCCGGTATCGGCGCTCGACGTCTCGGTGCAGGCGCAGATCATCAACCTGCTGCAGGACCTCCAGGAGCAGAAGGGTTTCTCCTATCTGTTCATCGCCCATGATCTCGCCGTGGTGCGCCACATCGCGGATCGCGTTGCCGTGATGTATCTCGGGCGCGTGGTGGAGATCGGCACCAAGCAGCAGATCTTCTCCACGCCGCATCACCCCTACACGCAAGCGCTGCTCTCGGCGGTTCCGGAGCCCGATCCCGACGCCAAGTCGCGACGCATCATCCTCGCCGGCGACGTGCCGAGCCCGACCCGCATGCCCGCGGGTTGCAATTTCCACACGCGCTGCCCGCTCGCCCAGGAAATCTGCCGGCGAGAGCGCCCGGTGCTGCGGAGCGTCGCGGCAGGGCAGCAGGCTTCGTGTCATTTCGCGAAGCCCAACCCGATCGCGATCGAGCCAGTCGCGGGCGCTTAGAACGCGATCATCTGCCGGATCGCTGGATCGAGTTTCCGGCGGCGCCCTATCTCAGCGGTAGCGCGAGACAAAGCCGCGTGCCGCCGCTCGGAGACGGCAGTGGCAGCAGACTGCCGCCATGCAGCACCGCCACGCGTTGCGCGATCGCGAGGCCAAGGCCGCCGATTCCGCCGCTGATGCGCTTGACGGGCGGGTCCCGGAGCGACTGGCCTCGTTCGAGGCGATGCAGCAACTCGGCTGGCAGGCCGGGGCCCGAATCCTCGACCAGGATATGCGCCTGCAAGCCTTCGCGCCTCAGACTGACCCGCACAGGTGCGGCGGTCGGCGCGTGGCGCATCGCATTGTCGATCAGATTGGTCAGCGCGCGCTCGATCAGCTGTAGATCGCCATCGAGTTCCAACCGGCCCGGGGCCGGCCCATGCAGGGTCACGCGCGGCGACTCATCGGTGAGATCGAATTTCTGCACCGCATCGGTCACCAGCTCGTCGAGGCAGAAGCGCTCGCGGTGCAGCACTTGATCGCAGGATTGCAGCGCGGC
>JANNTF010000306.1:0-3834 GCA_031403455.1 Alphaproteobacteria bacterium
CGCCGGCGCAGAACGCCTTGTCGCCGCTGCCGCGGATCACCACCGCTTGCATTCCCTGCTCGTGCGACCAGTCGCGCAGCTTGGGGTCGAACTCGCGGATCATGTCCAGGGTCAGCGCATTCAATGCCCGGGGTCGGTTGAGAGTCACGATGCCGAGCCGGCCGCGTCGTTCGAACTGGATGTCCGGCTCGGACGGCGTATGGACATTGCTCTTCGGGCTCATGGGTCAGCCTTCCAACAGCTTGCGCGCGATGATGAGGCGCATGATCTCGTTCGTCCCCTCGAGAATCTGGTGCACGCGTACGTCACGCAGGAAACGCTCGATCGGGTAGTCCTTGAGATAGCCGTACCCGCCGTGCAGCTGCAGCGCTTCATTGCACACGGTGAATCCGACATCGGTGGCGAAACGCTTGGCCATCGCGCAGCGCGTCGTCGCGTCGGCCGCGCCGCTGTCGAGCGCCGCCGCCGCGTCGCGCACCATCAGGCGCGCGGCCTCGAGTTCCGTCGCCATGTCCGCGAGGCGAAATTGCAGCGCCTGGAATTCGGCCAGCGCCTTACCGAATTGCTTGCGGGTGCGCACATGGGCGATGGCGGCCTCGAGGCAGGTCCGCGCCGCGCCGATCGAGCACGCGGCGATGTTGATGCGCCCGCCGTCCAGGCCCTTCATCGCGATCCCGAAGCCTTCTCCCTCGTCGCCGAGCCGATTGGCGACCGGCACGCGTGCACCCTCGAAGATCACCATCGCCGTGGGCTGGGAGTTCCAACCGAGTTTCTTTTCCTTCTTGCCGAAGCTCAGGCCCGGCGTGCTCTTGTCGACCACCAGGGTCGAGATGCCTTTGGCCCCGCCTTCTCCTGTCCGCACCATGACGACATACAATTCGGCGGCGCCGGCGCCTGAAATGAAGGCCTTGGTGCCGTCGACGATGTAGTGATCGCCCTCACGCCGCGCGCGCGTGCGCAGGCTGGCCGCGTCCGAGCCGGCGCCCGGCTCGGTCAGGCAGTAGCTCGCGAAATGCGCCATCGACGTCAGTTTCGGCAACCATTGGCGGCGCTGCGCTGCCGTGCCGAAATGGTCGATCATCCACGACGCCATGTTGTGGATCGAGACATAGGCGGCGGTCGAGGTGCAGGCGGCCGCCAGTTCCTCGAACACCACCGTCGCATCGAGCCGACTGAGGTCAGAGCCACCCATGTCGTCGCGAACATAGATGCCGGCGAAGCCGAGCGCGGCGGCGGCGCGCAACGCATCGACGGGAAAAATCTCCTGAGCGTCCCAGCGCGCGGCACCCGGCGCAAAATGGTCGGCGGCGAATTGGCGCGCGGTCTCCTGCACCGCACGCTGGTCTTCTGAGAGTTGAGCCATCGCCGACTGAATAGGTCTGCGTCGCGCGGGATGTCAACGTGACGCAAGGGACATGGCGGGCCCGCGTGACAACGTCGGTCACGCTGGGTAACACTCCAGGGATCGAGACATTGAGGGGGACGTCCTATGGCGACCAAGAGCCGCAACCCAGAGACCGTGGTGCTGCATGCCGGATACCGCTCGGATCCCGCGACGAATGCGGTGGCCGTGCCGATCTATCAGACGACGAGTTTCCAGTTCAATTCGCCCGACCATGCGGCGAATCTCTTCGCGCTCAAGGAACTCGGGAACATCTACAGTCGCATCATGAATCCGACCTGCGCCGTGCTGGAGGAGCGCGTCGCTCAGCTCGAGGGCGGTGTTGCCGGTCTCGCGCTCGCCTCGGGTCAGGCGGCGTCGCTGTTCGCGGTCCAGAACATCACGCAAGCCGGCGACAATTTCGTCGCCTCGACCGATCTGTACGGCGGCACGTGGAATCTGTTCGCCAACCAGATGAAGCAGATGGGCATCGAATGCCGCTTCGTGGACCCGACGGATCCCGAGAATTTTCGGCGCGCAACCGATGCCCGCACGCGCTGCTACTACGCGGAGACGCTGCCCAATCCCAAGCTCTCGGTGTTTCCCATCGCGGAAGTGGCGAAGATCGGGCGTGAACTCGGCGTGCCGCTGATCATGGACAATACGGCCGCGCCGATCCTCTGCCGGCCGCTCGATCTCGGCGCCGCGATCGTCATGCACTCGACGACGAAATGGATCGGCGGCCATGGCACGTCGATCGGCGGCATCGTCATCGATGGCGGCAATTTCGACTGGGAGAAGCATGCGGCGCGCCATCCTCTGCTCAACACGCCGGACCCGAGCTACCACGGCGCGGTATGGACGCAGGCCGTCAAGGCGCTCGGCCCGATCGCCTATATCATCAAGATGCGTGTCACCCTGCTGCGCGACATCGGCGCGCCCATGAGTCCCTTCAATGCATTCATGTTCGTCCAGGGGCTGGAGACGCTACCGCTGCGGCTGCGGCAGCATTGCTCGAACGCCATCAAGGTCGCCGAGCATCTGAGCCGGCATCCGAAAGTCGCCCGCGTGATCTTTCCCGGGCTGATGACCGGCGACCTCAAGCGCCGCGCCGATGCCGCGCTGAAGGGCGGCTATGGATCGCTGGTCGGCGCCGAACTGAAAGGCGGACGCGATGCCGGGCGCAAGCTCATCGAGAACCTGAAAATGTTCTATCACGTCGCCAATATCGGCGATGCGCGCTCGCTCGCCATCCATCCGGCCTCGACGACGCATTCGCAGCTCAGCCCGGCAGAGCAGATCAAGACCGGCGTGACGGACGGTTATGTGCGCCTGTCGATCGGCATCGAACACCCCGATGACATCATCGCCGATCTCGATCAAGCGCTCGAAGCGGTTTGACGGACGCGAGGTGGGGCGATGACGGATCTACCCGCCAACTGGGGGCGTTATCCGCGTACGCGTCTGCGACGGAACAGACGCGACGCGTGGTCGCGCGCCTTGGTTTGCGAGACGATTGTCACAGCGGCGGATCTGATCTGGCCGGTCTTCGTGCGCGACGGGGTCGGGCAGCGCACGCCGATCCGGTCGATGCCCGGCGTCGCGCGCCTCACGATCGACGAACTCGTCAAGGATGCGCGGCGCGCAGCCAAGCTCGGCATCCCCGCCATCGCCTTGTTTCCACAAACGGCCCCGGCGTTGAAGACGGCGGATGGTGGCGAAGCGTCGAACCCGGACAATCTCATTTGCCGGGCCGTGCGCGCGGTGAAGCGCGCGGTTCCGGAGATCGGCGTCATGTGCGACGTCGCGCTCGATCCCTACACAGATCACGGGCATGACGGGTTGCTGCGCGACGGCTACGTCGTCAACGACGAGACCGTTGCGGCGCTGGTCAAGCAGACGCTCGTTCAGGCGGAGGCGGGCTGCGACGTGATCGCGCCGTCGGACATGATGGATGGCCGGATCGGTGCGATCCGCGAAGCGCTGGACGATGCCGGCTTCGAGCATGTGCGCATCATGAGCTATGCCGCCAAATACGCCTCGGCCTTCTATGGCCCGTTCCGCGACGCGATCGGATCGGGACGCAAGCTCGGTGGCGACGGCAAACGCACCTACCAGATGGACTCGGCCAATGGCGATGAAGCGCTGCGCGAGGTCGCGCTCGACATCGACGAAGGCGCGGACATGGTGATGATCAAGCCGGGCATGCCCTATCTCGACATCGTCAGACGCGTGAAGGAGACATTCAAGATCCCGACCTTCGCGTACCAGGTGTCGGGCGAATACGCGATGCTCGCCGGCGCGATCCAGAAAGGCTGGCTCGACCGACGCGTGGTCCTGGAAACCATGCTGTCGTTCAAGCGCGCCGGCGCCGATGGCGTCTTGACCTATTTCGCCGTGGAGGCGGCCGAGGCGCTGCGCGGGTGACGCGCGACGTCAACGTGGCCGGATAC
>JANNTF010000307.1:0-10013 GCA_031403455.1 Alphaproteobacteria bacterium
CAGGAATTTGCCGAGCGGCGAGGCGTCGTACATCCCCACCGCCTCGCGCACCGCGCGCGCCTCGCGGCTCGTCGCCGCGACGCCGCTCTCGCCGGGTCGCGCGTAATAGCCCGGGCGCTGCCAGCGTGCGCCGCTCTCGAACAGCACGGCGCCATGCGCGAGGTGCCATTGCGTCAACGCCGTGCGCCGCATCGGCAAGAGCCGGCGTCCCGTGCGATGGCCGGCGATGGCGCCGAACTCGACGGGGACATAGGGCTGGCGGAAGGTCGTGGTGCCAACCTCGTCGGGCCTGAGTCCGCGCAGCGCAGCGACGGCGCCGATCACCGTGACGTTCATCGTCTTGCCCTGATCGATGCCCATGCCGGCGGTCGTGTAGCGCTTCACGTGTTCGATATGCTCGTAGCCCTCACGCTGTGCGAGCGCGAGATCGTCGACCGTGACGTCGTTGACGAGATCGACGAAGATTTTCTGCCCGCGCTTGGCCGGTGGGACGAACCACAGCGCCTCGATACCGGCGCCGGCTTCGGCGTCGACCGACGGGGTCGATTGCGCGGAAGCCTCGAAACCCGCGGCGCGCGCGGCGCGGGCGCCGGCTTCGGCACCCTCGCGCAGGCAACCCGCGAGATCGAATGTGCCGCGCACCGCGCCCGCGAGATGGAAGCGCGCGGATTGCGGCGCGGGCACGAAGGTCGCGCGCGCAGCGTCCCAGACGGCGCCCGACTCGCGGCTCTGCGAGGCGAGATGCATCGCTGGATTCCATCCGCCCGAGGTGCAGACGAGATCGCACGCGACGATGCGCTCGGGGCCGCCGCCATCGCGCGATGCGACCACGACACCATGGACGCGTGCTCGGCCCAGCGCCTCGCGTACGACCGCGCCGATGACGAGTTCGATGCCGCTCGCCTGGATGCGCGCGATCGCATTGGCCGGCGGCTCGCGCCGTGCATCGACCAGCGTGACGGCGATTCCCGCGCGCGCGAGATCGGCCGCCGAGTCGTAGGCGCCGTCGTTGTTGGTGAACACGATCGCGTTGCGCCCGGGCAGCACCGCATGTCGGTTGACGTAGCCGCGGGCGGCGGACGCGAGCATCACGCCGGGGCGATCCGACCCGGCGAACGGGATCGGCCGTTCGAAGGCGCCTGTGGCCGTCACGACCTGCGCCGCGCGGAGCTTCCAGTTGCGCTGGCGCAAGTCCCGCGCATCCGGCTGCCGCTCGACCATCGCCAGGTAATTGTGTTCGAGATAGCCCCAGACGCTGGCGTCCTGGAAGATGCGCACGTTGGACATGCGCGCGAGCTCGGCAAGCCGCGCATCGATCCAGGCCAGCGCCGGCTTGCCGTCCAGGCGGCGTGCATCGGCGCGGAGCCGTCCGCCGGGCACGAATCCGTCATCGACCAGCATGACGCGCGCGCCGCTGCGCCCGGCCGAGAGTGCCGCCATCAGGCCCGCGGGGCCCGCGCCGACGATGAGCACATCGCAATGCCCGAAGCGCGTCTCGTACGAATCGTGGCTTGCCGCCCGCGTCGGCGCGCGGCCGAGGCCGGCGGCTTTGCGGATCGCCGGCTCGAAGAGATGCCAGCCGGGCCACATGAAGGTCTTGTAGTAGAAGCCGGCAGGGAGCAGGCGCTGTACGAGCTGCGCCGCCGCGCCAAGATCGAAGCGCGGGCCCGGCCAGCAATTCACGCTGGTCGCCTCGAGGCCGGGCGTCAACGCCACGCGCGTGGCCAGCACATTGGGCACGTCCTCGGCGCCGGCGATCTGCATGATCCCGCCGGTCTCCTCGAAGCCCGCGCCCGTGATGCCGCGCGGCCGGTGATATTTGAAGCTGCGGCCGACGAGATGCACGCCATTGGCGAGCAGCGCCGAGGCCAGCGTGTCGCCGGCGAAGCCGCTGAGACCGGCGCCGTTGAAGCGGAACGCGATCGGGCGTGCGCGATCGATCTCGCCGCCGGTCGCGAGGCGATACGCGTTGCCGGTCACGGTTTCGCCTCGCCCACGATCGGCGCGCCGATCTCGTGAGTCAGCGTGTCGCGTTCGAGCGCGAACCAGACTCCGCAGCCTTTCGCGTGCCACCACATCTCCGTATGCGCGCCGCGGCGGTTCTCGCGAATCATCATCCGCTTCAGCCAAGCCCCGTCATCGATGGTCGTGGGATCCATCGGCCGTCTTGCGATGCGCTCACCGCCGCAGACGAACTCCGCTTCGTGGCGTGGGCCGCACCAGGGGCAGGGGACGAGCAGCATCAGCGACCCGCGACGGTACCGGCTTCGAGCACGAAGCCGAGCGTGTCGAAGCGGTCGAGCGTGTAGGCGGCGGCGAGCGGATGCGGCTCGCCGCGCGCGATCAGATGCGCGTAGGTGCGACCGCCGATGGGGATCGCCTTGAACCCGCCCCACCAGCCGCAGGTGACGTAGAGTCCGCCGATCCGCGTCATCGAGATGATCGGGCTGGCGTCATAGGCGATCTCGATCGCGCCGCCCCAGTGCCGCAGCAGCTTGGCGCGGCGAAAGATCGGGAACATGTCGAGCAGGGCCGCGACCGTGTCTTCGAAGACGTTGTAGTTGCCGCCCTGGCGATAGGACGGGATCGGATCCGTGCCGCCACCGATGATCAGTTCGCCCTTGTCCGATTGGCTGACATAGAAGCCGATATCCGGGCAATTCACCTGCACGTGCACGATCGGTTTCATCGGTTCGGAGACGAAGGCCTGCAGGTTGCGCGTGACGATCGGCAACCGCAGCCCCGCGAGCGTCGCCACCGCGCTGGTATTGCCCGCCGCGGCGAGGGCCACTTTGCGCGCACGCACCGGGCCGCGATTGGTCTGCACGCCGACGACCTTGCGATCCGCATCGAACAGGAAGCCGGTCACCTCGGTGTGCTGGATGATGTCGACGCCGCGCGAATCATTGGCGCGCGCCAGACCCCAGGCGATCGCGTCGTGCCGCGCGATGCCGGCGCGGCCCTGGACATAACCGCCGATGATCGGCAGACGCATGCGCGAAACATCGCCGACGATCGGTACGCGGCGTTTGATCTCCGCGGGCGTGATGAATGCGTAATCGGCGCCGTGCAGATCCATGTGCAGCGCGCGCCGGCGCATGTCGCGCAGCTTCGGCCACGTCTGGATGATGTCGATCTGGCTGCGCTGACTGAACATGATGTTGTAGTTCAGCTCGCGGCCGAGGCCCTCGTAGAGCTTGACCGAGGCGTCGTTGAACTTGATCGAGACGTCGCGAATGTAGTTGGAGCGGATCGTCGAGGTGTTGCGGCCCATGTTGCCGCCGCCGAGCCAGCCGCGATCGATCACCGCGACGTTGTTGATGCCGTGATCCTTGGCGAGGAAATAGGCGGTCGCGAGCCCATGACCGCCGGCGCCGACGATGACGATGTCGTACTCGGGCTTGAGCGCCGGCGCGCGCCATGCGCGTTCCCAACCCGCGTGATAGGAAATCGCGTTGCGCAGCAGGGAGAAGATCGAATAGCGCTGCATTCCCGGGCTGTCGGCGTGTTTTCAGGGCACGGATCGCGGTCACTGTGCCAACCACCTGCGCCAGGGGCGAGAAGATTCGCTTCCCGGCCCGTGAATCCCGATCTTCCGCCGGCGCGCGCGGGGTGAAATACTCGCATCATTCCAATCCAGAAGTCGGACGGATCCGGTTTCCGACACGTCAAGAACAGGGGTGGCCATGTCGATCGTATCGAAATCCAATTCCATGAGCCGTCGCACGGCGCTGCGGTTGTCGACCGCTGCCGCCACCGCGGCGACCGGCGCCTTCATCAGCGTCGACACGCGCGCCCAGAGCCGAGCGGTGGTCAATCTGCAGCTGGGCTGGCTGCTCTCGGGCAATCAGCTCGGCGAGGTCACCGCCAAGCACATGGGCTTCTACGAGCAGGAAGGCCTCGAGCTGAAATTCCAATCGGGTGGTCCGAGCATCGATGGCGTCGCGATCATCGCGTCGGGGCGATACGAGGCGGGCCAGGTTTCGTCGAGCCCGTCGCTGATGCTCGCGGTGTCGCAGGATCTGCCGATCAAATGCTTCGCGGTCGGCGCGCAGCAGCATCCGTTCACCTATTTCTCGATGAAGAAGAGCCCGATCCGCGAGCCCAAGGATTTCATCGGCAAGAAGGTCGCCACCCAGGCAACCGCGGTGATCCTGCTCAAGGCGCTGCTCGCCAAGAACAAGATCGCCGAGAAGGACGTCCAGATCATCACCATGGGCGCGGACATGTCGCCGGTGCTCACCGGCCAGGCCGATGCCGTCACGGGGTGGCTCACCAACACCTCGGCGATCAAGCCGCTCGGCGCGGACAAGGTCGAGCTCCGGTTGTGGGATGCCGGCGTGAAGCTCTACGCGCTGCCGTATTACGCGACCATCGACACGCTCGCGAAGAAGGGCGATGTGCTGGCGAAATTCGTGCGCGCGACCGGCAAGGGCTGGGAATGGGCGAATGCGAATCGCGAGAAGGCGGTCGATTTCCTGGTCAAGGAATTCCCCAACCTCAACCGAGCCGACGAGATCGAGGCGGCCGATGTGATGCTCAAATACGCCTTCAACGAGAACACCAAGACCAATGGTTGGGGCGCGATGGACCCGGCGATCTGGAAGGAACAGATCGATCTCTACGCCGAACTCGGCCAGTTCACCAAGCGGGTGCCGAAGGTCGAGGAAGTGATGACCCTGGACGTGCTCAACGCGACGGGCAACGCGCGCCCGAAGATCGGATGAGACTCACCACCCTGGCGCGCGTCGCGCGCCTGTCCCTCCTCGAGCCGAGGAGGGACGACTAAGTTTGCTCGTCGCCCCTCCTCAACTTGAGGGGGGGCAGCGCGGCGAGAGCCGCGCGGGGTGGTGAGCGCCATTGGCTGCGCCGCTACGGTCGACTAGGTTTTGAAAATGTCCTCATCCGCCCTCGCCGCGATCGATCGCAACCCCGCTTTGGCCGTCGCCTGCGAGGGTGTGACCGTCCGCTTCGTGACCGATCGGCGCACGGTGACGGCGATCGAGAACGTGTCCTTCGCGCTCGAGCCGGGCGGGTTCCTCGCTCTGCTCGGGCCGTCGGGCTGCGGCAAGTCGACCTTGCTGCGCGTGATCGCCGATCTCGTGCCGCCGACCAGCGGCCGCGCGCAGGTGCTCGGCGGCACGCCCGAACAGGCGCGGCGCAGCCGGTCGCTCGGCTTCGTGTTCCAGGATTCGGCGCTGCTCGCCTGGCGCAACGTACTGCAGAATGTCGAGCTGCCGCTCGAAGTCGGCGGCACGCGCAAGCTGCCGCCCGGTGCGCCGACTCCGCGTGAGCTGCTGAAGCTCGTCGGGCTCGAGGGCTGGGAGGCCAGTTTCCCGCACGAGCTTTCCGGCGGCATGCGCCAGCGCGTGTCGATCGCGCGCGCGCTGCTCGGCGCCCCGCGCATCCTGCTGATGGACGAACCCTTCGGCGCGCTGGACGAGTTCACGCGCGACCGGCTGAACGAGGAGCTGCTGCGCATCTGGAAGGAGACGCGCACCACGATCCTGTTCGTGACGCATTCGGTCTACGAGGCGACGTTCCTCGGCCAGCAGGTGATGGTGCTCTCGGCCAATCCCGGGCGCGTGCGCGAGATCGTGACGATCGATCTGCCCGCGGCGCGGCAGCTCGCCATGCGCGAGACGGCGCCGTTCATGGATCAGGTCGCGCGGCTGCGCGGCCTGCTCGGGCCGGTCTAGATGGCGACCGCCCAGCTCTCCGCGGCGGAGGCGAGCGCGATCGGCGCGGCCGAGGCGCGCTACGCGGCCGCCAAGCGCCGCGCGATGCTGCGGCGGCGCATCCTGCCGATCGTCGGTCTGGCGGCGCTGATCGGCGTGTGGGCGCTGCTCGTCTACGGGCTCGACGTCAAACCGTTCATCGCGCCCTCGCCGCTGGTCGTGGTGCAGACGCTGATCGCCAAATTCGGCTTGCTGATGAGCAATCTCGTGCCGACGGCGACCGAGGCGCTGATCGGCTTCCTCCTCGGCAATCTCGTCGCCATCATCGGCGCGACGCTGTTCGTGCATTTCAAGTCGCTCGAGGAAATGTTCTTCCCGATCGTGGTGCTGATCAACACCATCCCGGTCGTGGCGAAGGCGCCCATCCTCGTGCTGCTGCTCGGCAACGGCATGGAGCCGAAGATCGCGATCGCGGCCCTGATCTGCTTCTTTCCGACGCTCGTGAACATGGTGCGCGGCCTCGAATCGGTGAACCCGCAGGCGCTCGAGCTGATGCGCGTGCTCTCCGCCAGCCGCACCGAGATCTTCTTCAAGCTGCGGCTCTACAACTCGCTGCCCTATCTGTTCTCGGCGTTGAAGATCTCGGCCTCGACCGCGACCATCGGCGCGATCGTCGGCGAGTGGGTGTCGACGACGTTCGGCATCGGCGCCCTGATCGTGCAGGCCATGTACTCGTTCGACTCCGCCTTGCTCTACGCCACGGTCTTCGTCGGTTCCGGTTTCGCGTTCTGCTTCTTCCTCGTCATCTCGGCCATCGAGCGCCTGGTCATTCGTTGGCACGCGCCCAGCGTCACCTGAAGGGATCACCCCATGGATCGTATCGTAGAAGCCGCACGCGAAGTCCCGATCGTCGCGCGTGCCGACGTGGTCGTGGTCGGCGGCGGGCCGGCCGGATTCGCGGCTGCCATCGCGGCGCGGCGCATGGGCGCCAGCGTCACGCTGCTCGAGCGCTATCCCTATCTCGGCGGGCTCGCCTCGGGCGGGATGGTGCTGGTGCTCGACGACATGAACAACGGCCCGGAGATCACGGTGACGGGCGTGTGCATGGAGATGATCGAGCGCATGGCCAAGATCGGGCTGTGCGTCTATCCGCCCGAGGAGGACCGCCGCGCCGATGCGGCGATGTTCCGCAAATGGGCGCGCTGGGGCCTGCATGATTTCCGCGCGCAGACCAAGCCGGAGCCGATCGTCTTCGCCGCCGCCTTCGATCCCGATGGGTGGAAGCGCGTGTCGAACGACATGATCGCGGAGAGCGGCGTGAGCTTGCGCCTGCATTCCTGGTTCTCGCGCGCGATCGTCGAGGATGGTCGGATCACCGGCGTGGTCTGCGAGACCAAGGAAGGCCGCCAGGCGATCATGGGCGGCGTGGTGATCGACACGACGGGCGATCTCGATGTCGCCGCGAGCGTGGGCGCGCCGTTCCTGCACGGCAATTACATGGTCACGACGGTGTTTCGTCTCGGCGGCGTCGACACCGAAGAAGCGGAGCGCTTCCGCTATGAGGAGCCGGAGGCGTATCGCAAGGTCGATCTCGCGGCGCGGCGCACGATCGGCGGCTCGTGGGAGCATTGGTGGCTGAAGACGCCGCTGCCCGGCGTGATCTGGTGCAACTGTCCGCACATGCAGGGTCTCGACGGCATCAAGGTCGCCGATCAGACGCGCGCCGATTTCGACGGCCGGAAGCGCATCTACGAGATGGTGGATTTCGTGCGCGCCAACCTGCCGGGGTTCAAGGACTGCTTCGTCGTGGACGTGGCGCCGCAGCTCGGCGTGCGCCAGACGCGCCTGCTCGACGGCGAGTACGTGGTGACGAAGGAGGACGTGATGGACCGCGTCCATTTCGCCGACACCGTCGCGCGCGGCCGCGACTACTACACGCCCTATCGCGCGATGCTGCCGAAGGGCGTCGACCGGCTGCTCGTCGCGGGACGGCATTATTCGGCGACCGAGGGCGCGCAGAAACTCTCGCGCGAGATTCCGCCCTGCATGTCGATGGGCCAGTCCGCGGGCGTCGCCGCGGTGCTGGCGCTCGATTCAGGCATCGCGCTCAGCCAAGTCGACACGGCGCGGATCTGCGCCAAGGTGCGCGAGCAGGGCGGCGATCCCGGCGATCGCCCCTCGGCGAATGCACGCGTGCTGGAGAGGGCGGCGGAGTGAGCGACACGAAGCTACCGCTCGAGGGCATCCGCATCGTCGACTTCACGCAGGTCTATATGGGGCCTTGCGCGACTCAGACCCTCGCCGATTACGGTGCCGACGTGATCAAGATCGAACCGCCCAAGATCGGCGACCGCATGCGCTGGGCGATCCCCGGCGATCCGGCGGGCGAGCAGGGGCCGATCTTCTGCTCGATCAACCGCAACAAGCGCTCGATCGTGCTCGACATGCGCGGCGATCATGGCAAGACGGTCGTGCGCAAACTGATCGCCGATGCCGATGTCGTCGCCAGCAATTTCCGCGCCGGCGTGCTGGACCGCCTGGGCTTCAGCTACGAGGAATGCGCCAAGATCAATCCGCGGATCATCTATGCCCTCGGCACCGGCTACGGCGTCACCGGGCCCTATGTCGAGAAGGGCGGCCAGGACGCGCTCGCCCAGGCGATGACCGGCGCGATCTGGCGCCGCGCGGCCGAGTCGATGCCGATGGGCGTGCCGGCCACGACCTTCGCCGATTACTGCGCGGGCATGCATCTCGCGCAAGGCATCATGCTGGCGCTGCTGCAGCGGCAGAAGACCGGCAAGGGCCAGATCGTCAGCGTCTCGCTGCATGATTCGATGATCGCGGCGCAGATGCAGGAAGTCGCCGTGCAGCTGATGCGCGACCGCGAGCTCAACTGGGCGAGCCTGCCGACCAACGACGTCTTCGAGACCTCCGACGGCGCCTTCGTGATGATCGGCGGTTTCAGCCGCCAGCCGATGAAGGATATCGGCGCGGTGATCGGCCTGCCCGGGCTCGACACGGATGCGCGCTTCGCGACGCATGAGCTGCGCGTCGAGCATCGCGAGGCGCTGCACGCGCTGATGCGCGAGCGCTTCCGCAGCGACACGACCGAGCACTGGATCGCGCGGCTGGAGGCGCAGGATCTGCTCTGCGCCCCGGTGCGCAAGCTCGGCGCCGCGCTCGCGGATCCGCAGGTGCGCATCAACGACATGATCCTCGAAGCTGACGCGCCGTGGGACCGGCTCAAGCTCGCGGGATCGCCGGTGCATCTCTCCGACGCGCCGATCAATTCGATCCGGCGCCTGCCGCCGCGGCTGGGCGAGCACACCGCCGAAGTGCTCGCCGAACTCGGCATGAGCGACAAGGCTGCGCAATGAGCAACGTCACGCTCGAGATCGCCGATCATGTCGCGCGCGTCACCCTCAACCGCCCGGACAAGCTCAACGCCGTCGACGAAGCGACCGAGCGCGAGCTCGAAACGATCTGGCTGCGCCTGGAAAAAGATCGCGACGTGCGCGCGATCGTGCTGACCGGCGCCGGCGATCGCGCGTTTTGCGCCGGCGCCGATGTCTCGGGCAGCGGCAAGAGCGGCCTCGCCTATTGGACGAGTTCGCGGCCCAATGGTTTCGGCGGCATCTCGTTTCGCGACACGCTCGACGTGCCGATCATCGGGCGCATCAACGGCCACGCGCTGGGTGGCGGCTTCGAGATGGTGCTCGGTTGCGACATCGTCCTTGCCGCCGAAGAGGCGACCTTCGGCCTCACCGAGCCGCGGCTCGGCTATCTGCCGCTCGATGGCGGCATGGTGCAGCTGCAGCGCCAGATCCCGCATCATCTCGCGATGGGGCTGATGCTCACGGGCAAGCGCTTCAAGGCCAAGGAGATCGCGAGCTGGGGCCTGATCAACGAGATCGTGCCGCGTGCCGAGCTCGATGCCTGCGTGCAGCGCTGGCTCGACGATGTGCTCGCCTGCGCGCCGCTATCCTTGCGTGCGATCAAGCAGACCGTGCGCCGGACGGCGCATCTCAGCCCGCGCGACGCGCAGGCGCTGCGCCAGCCCGCGCTGCTGGAGGCGCTGACCTCGGAGGACGGCAACGAGGGCACGGCGGCCTTCCGCGAGAAGCGCAAACCGCAATGGAAGGGGCGTTGACGCCGCAGCGCCTCACCACCCTGGCCGCTTCGCGGCCTGTCCCTCCTCGAGGTGAGGAGGGACGACTGTGCGCGGCCGGGCACATGCCTGACACTTCTATCCGGGCACATGGTTGACACTTTCGCCGTCTGGAGGAGAAGGCG
This sequence comes from Alphaproteobacteria bacterium, assembly GCA_031403455.1. Taxonomy (GTDB): domain Bacteria; phylum Pseudomonadota; class Alphaproteobacteria; order CACIAM-22H2; family CACIAM-22H2; genus CAIOSQ01. Next base: position 9,972 of record JANNTF010000307.1, read on the forward strand.
GCGTTGCCGCGCGGGGGGCATGCCCCCACCGGCGGACCGCGA
>JANNTF010000308.1:0-7707 GCA_031403455.1 Alphaproteobacteria bacterium
CCATGCGCGCCAGATTCAGGTAGTGGCGGAAGCGGCTCTTGGCCGAGAGTCCATCGACGCGCGGCTGCGCCGCGTCGATTTCCCAGGGATGGAAATAGAAGATGCACGGGCGCTGCTCGACCGTATTGAGGCGCGTGATCGACCAGCGTGACGCCGCGTAAGGCAGGAGACGGAAGAAGCCGCCGCCGCCGGCCGGCAGATTGCGGCCGCCTGCGCTCAGCGTCGGCAGGGTGAGTTCGATGATCGTGGGCGCGTTCGAAGGCCGGAAGCTCGTCCGCGGCGCCTCGGGGATTCCATAATTGTCGTGACGCACGGGATAGACGCTGGAGCTGTAGGCATAGCCTGCCGCCGCGAGCACGTCATAGGCCCAGAATTGCGCGCTGCCGATCGAGAAGCTCGGCGCGCGATAGCCGCGCACGGCCTGACCCGAGATGTCCTCGAGCAGGGCCTTGGTCGTCGCCACGTCCTCGCGAAAACTCGCCGGCGTGTGGCGATCGACGCGGACATGCTCAAGCCCATGGCTGGCGACCTCATGGCCGGCGGCTGCGATGCGCCGGACCAGGTCGGGGTACCGGCGGGCCACCCAGCCGAGGATGAAAAAAGTCGCCTTGCGATCGGCCGCGGCAAAGATCTCGAGGACCCGGTCGGTGCTGCCCTCGACCCGAACTTCGCGCTGGTTCCAGCTCTCGCGGGAAACGACGCGCTCCAGCGCCTGGACTTGGAAGTAATCCTCCACGTCGACCGTTAGTGCATTCGACGGGAGCGGGAGCAAGGGATTGTGGGGCAGGGGCATGGGCTCTGACACGTAACGAAGATCGGACGAGACAATAGGGGGCGCATCGCGAGGCGGCAATTGAACCATGGGGGTAGTCGCGTAGCGTTGTCGGTGAAGGAACGGCCAGCGATCGCAAGATCCGATGCGCCAATCCCATGCTGTAACGCGAAGAATGCTTCTCAAATGCAAAGGGCAGGCGTATGAACTTGGCTGTTGTTCTAGCGCGGCTGGGGTCGGCGACTTCCAGCTATAAGAAGATGCGCCCGTTCACGGGACGCAACTCGACAGGGGGCCTCGGGAGCTCCGCGCAAGCACGTCGCCGTGTTGAAGCGGAGGGAACCATGGCGACTCATGACGTGAGACCCGTGGCAGAGTTGAATGCCACGATGGCCAATCAGGCACATGGCCTGGGCGAGTATGCGCCAACCCCGACTGCGCGGGGTGCGACGCCCAGCCACGAAACGAGCGCGGTTTTCAAGGCAGCGAGAAAGCGCGCGCTGGATCTCGTCCTTGGATTGCTGATCACGATTGCGCTGGCGCCATTGATGCTGGCGATTGCCGTCATTCTCGCCTGCACCGCCCGCGGCTCCGTGTTGGCTCGCGAGACGCGTGTGGGCCGTGGTGGTGTCGCGTTTCAGTGGGTGGGTTTTCGTACCGCTGGAGCCGACGATCGGCGCTCGGGCTTTGGCGCGTTGCTGTATCGCGCGCGGCTCGATGAATTGCCGCAGATCGTCAATGTGCTGCGTGGCCATATGAGCATCGTCGGCCCGCGGGCGGAAACCGCCGCTCGGGTGCAGAGCATCAGTGCGGTCTTGCGTGACTATCCGCAGCGCCATCTGGTGAAGCCCGGCCTGACAGGCTGGTCGCAGACGATGGCGCATTGGTCGTCCGGCGACGAAGCGCGGCGCCTGACCTATGACCTGTATTACGTCCAGAATCACAGCCTGCTCCTCGATCTGCGGATCCTCTTGCGGACTCTGGGGCTCGTGGTGATGGGCGGCGCGGGCCGGTAGACTTCGCGGCGTCGCCAAGCCGACATCGGCGCGCAGCGGACGATCTTCACACTTCCTTTTCCGGCGCACGGCCAGCATAGACATCGAGCCGGCCTGAGACGGGCCGGCTGCTGTGGAGTGAGCAGAGGGCCTAGAGCGATGCGATATCTCGTCACCGGCGGCTGTGGATTCATCGGCTCCCATCTGGTCGATGCCTTGCTCGGCGCGGGGCACGCCGTCGTCGTGCTGGATGATCTGTCGTCGGGGCAGCGCGGGAATCTCGATCCCCGTGCGTCACTCGTCATCGGTGACGTCGCCAACAGCGAGGATATGGCGGCGGTCGCCAAAGGCGTCGACGGCATTTTCCATCTCGCGGCGATCGCATCGGTCCAGCGCTGCCTCGACGAATGGCAGCGGGCGAGCGCGGTCAATCTCGGGGGCACGATCAATGCGCTCGACGCCGCGCGGCGCGGCCCGGGAACCGGCGTGCCCGTCGTCTTCGCCTCCTCGGCGGCGATCTATGGCGATGCCGGTGCCGCCGCCGTCGATGAGGCGCACGCCCCGGCGCCGATTTCCTTCTACGGGGCGGACAAGCTCGGCGGCGAGCAGCATGCGCGCATCGCCGCGAGCCTGATGGGCGTGCCCGCCACGGCGTTGCGCTTCTTCAACATCTACGGGCCACGTCAGGACCCACGTTCGCCCTACTCGGGCGTCATCTCGATCTTTTCGGACCGGCTGCGCTCGGGCGAGTCGCTGACGATCTTTGGCGATGGGGAGCAAGTGCGCGATTTCGTCTTCGTCGGAGACGTGGTGCGCCATCTCGTTGCGGCGATGGCGCGGCTGGTCCGGCTGCGGAGTCCGCGCTTCGACGTGTTCAACGTCTGCACGGGTCGCGCCACCGCCTTGAACGCATTGCTAACGACGATGGCGCAGGTGATCGGCGTCGATGCGCGCGCGGTCCACGCCGCCGCCCGGCCCGGCGATATCCGGGTCTCGATGGGTGATCCAACGCGCGCGCGGCGCGAGCTTGCGGTGGAGGCGGAGATGCCCTTGCATACTGGGCTGGCAACGCTGGTGACTCCGGAATTTCAGCGCACCGCTCTCGCCGGCTGAACGCCGACGCAAGACTCTCGACATGGTGACTGGGCGCGCGCCACCTTCGCGGCGCGCCGGCGGCGAGTCGTGTCGGCCGGTGCTGTTACGTGAGGTTTGGTTCGCATGTTCCTCGCCGAGATCGATCGGCTTCTGAGCCGGCATAACCCGGTTTGGCGGCGCGCCATCTTCGGCGCCTTCGCGATCGCCGCGTGCCAAAGCGTGGCCGTGGTCATGCGGCCGATTCCGATCAAGGCACTGATCGAACCGCCGGAGCCGGGAAGCCTCTTCGCCTGGGCCGAGGCCGCGACGGCAGGCTCCGTCAGCCGCTTGTGGATGTACGCCGGCATCATCGTGTTCCTCGAGCTGATCGTGTTCAGCGCGATGATCGCGGCGGAGCTGGTCATCAGCCGGATGAGCGAACGGGTCGTGCGCTCGATCCGCGGATCGATCGTCGCGAGTCTGCTGCGGGGCCCGTATCGCGCCATGAACGACGCCGGGCCGGGCATCGTGCTGGCGGCCGCATCCGGCGATGTCGAGGCGGTGCAGCGCCTGATGCGCGAGGCGATCGTCGCGACAGGCATGTCGCTGCTGCAGATGGTCCTGATGCTGACCATCGTGTTCTTCGTGGAGCAGTGGCTGTTCTGGTTTCTCCTGGTCGAGATCCTGTTCCTCACCATCGGCATCGCGATCTACGCGCAATGGCGCAAGTCGCGCTATCTGCGCAAACTCGAATTCGAGCAGAGCTATCTCGGGCTGCTCGCGACGATCTATCAACGCAATCTCGATCTGCGCTTCTCGGGCCTGCGCACCATGTTCCTCACGCGGACCACGGCGTTCACCCGCAAGCTCTACAAGATGAACCGATTACTGTGGATCCGGCATAGCCACTATCACGCGAGCATGCAGTTCATCATCGGGACCTCGGCGGCCTTGTGCCTCGTGATGCTGATGTCGTTCGCCGAAGACGGGGCGCCGCCGGTCGGCAAGTTCCTCGTCTTCGCCTATTACACGATGATGATCTTTCCTTGCCTGTCTCAGGTCGGCGAAGCTTGGCCGATGATCAACGACGCGCGCGCCGCCCTGCGCCGGATCACGGCGAACACCGCGGATGCGCCGATCCGAACGGCCGGCGTGGCCGCGCCCGCGATCATCGAAGCGCCGCGCCCGGGCTGGGGGCGCATCGAATTCGACGAGGTCACGGTGAAGAATCCGCGTGGCGACGTAATCCTCGATCGCATCTCCTTCGCGATCGAGGCGGGCGAGAAGATGGGGCTGTTCGGCGAATCCGGGTCGGGCAAGACGACGATCATCTCGGTCCTGCTCGGCTTGCAGGTTCCGGTCAGCGGTCGCGTGACGATCGGCGGTTTCGACGTGACGAAGCTCACGCTGGCCGATCGCAAGCGGCTGTTCTTCTTCATGCGGGCAAACCCGGCCTTCGTGCCGGGAACGGTTCACGACAATGTCGCTCTGGCGCTGTCGCCGCGCGACGATGAGATCCGTCGGATCCTGCGCGACTCGCGCCTCGAGGCGCGCATGCAGCTCGACGACACTGGCCGGGTCACCAAGATCAGCGAAAAGGGCGAGCCGTTCTCGGGCGGCGAGCAGCAGCGCATCGCGATCGCGCGCGCCTTTCTCGCGCGGCCGCCTTGCGTCATTCTCGATGAATCGCTGAACTCCCTCGACGAGGCGGGCGAGATGGCGATCACTCAGGCGCTGGTCGCCACGCTCACCGACAAGACCATGATCGTCGTTTCCCATCGCCGACAGGTCACGACCTTGTTTCCCAACCGCATCGAATTCGTGCGTGGCGGCAAGACGACGGTGGTGCGACCCGCGGTGCCGGCATGAAATCCGTGCTGCGACTCCTGCTTGGTGCACTCGTCGTCGCCTGGATGGGATCGTTCGCGCTCGCGGCAGATCTCGATCCGGTCCAGGTGAGATCGCAGTTCCTCGACGCCGAGCGCATGCTCGACCGGACACTGCGTGAAGTCGGCTCGCTGAAGCTCACCGAAGCCAAGATCAAGGCGCTGAATGCGCAGACCCTGAGCGTGAAAGCGGAGGCCGAAGCGCTGCGCACCGCGGCGCAGGAGCAGGTCGATGCCCGCAGGGGGTTGCTCGACTCGCTCGGCAAGCCGGTCGAGGGGCAGGTCGAGGCCGCCGATGTCGCCGAACGTCGGCGCAGCTTGGAGATCGCGGTCGCCGAAGCGGTGGGCTGGGTCCATCAGGGAGAACTGGTGGTCACCAAGGCGGATCAGGCGTTGGACCGCCTGTCGAGCAAGCGCATCGAGGCGCTGGCGCGGACGCTCGCCGAGGTCAAGCCGACACCGATCGATCCACGCAATTGGCTGCTGGCCGCGCGCGAGGTCACGCAGGTTCTCGCGATCACGTCACTGTCGATCCAAGTCTGGGTGGGACGATTGATCGACGAGCCGGAAGTTCGTCGCGCCGCCATCTTCGTCGCGGCGCTCGCGCTCACGGGGCTGGCCGTGGGGTGGCTGCTCGGCCGGGTCACGGCGCCCGGTCTGCGCCGGCTCGGCCTGGAATGGGGCGGCGAGCCCGCCCCGACAATCACCTCGACGCGGGTGTGCGCGGGCGCGGTCGAATGGCTGCATCGCGCGCTGGCGTGGCTGGTCGCGGGCATCCTCGCCTATCGCGCCTTGCCCGCCGAGGATCTGCTGCCCAACGCGATCGCGCGCGCGCTCATGGGCGGCGCGGTCACGGGCATCGCCGTATTCATGGCCTTGCGCTGGGCGATTCAGATCGCGCTCATGCCCGGGCGGACCGGATGGCGATTGCCGACGATCGATGAGCATGCGGCCCAGGCTTTGGCGCGGGCGCTCACCACGCTCTCGGCGGTGGTGGCGCTGGATTGGGCGGTGGTGCGCGCGATGGGCGCTTTCGAGGATGTCGATGCGTTCCTCGCGCTCTGGGCCCTGCTTGCATGCGGGCTGCTCGCCTGGGCGATCCAGCGTGCGCGTCGTTCGCCGGGCTGGGGCAGCGGCCATGGCTGGCATCTGCTGCGCAATCTGGCGCTGGTGATCGCCGTGCTCGCCGTACCGATGGCGGCAGTCGGCTTCAGCACGCTGGCGCAATACGTCGCGCTCGGCGTCATCGGCACGGCGCTGGTGCTCGGCGTCGGGACGACGGCGCGCCGGCTGGTGCGCGACGGCTTGCCGCAGCTTCTCGCGCCCGGATCGCGGCTCTCGGCGCGGATCCTGAACGGGTTGTCGATCGGCGGCGAAGCGATGCGCCTGGCCGAGTTCTGGCTGTCGCTGCTGCTCGAATTCGCCATCCTCGTGGGGATCGTGATCGGGCTGTTGATCGTCTGGGGCGCGACGGTCGACGACGTGGCGGTGTTCTGGACGCGCCTGCTTGAAGGTGTGCGCATCGGCTCCTACACCTTCTCGCTTGCGGACGTCATGCTGGCCAGCGCCGTATTCATGATCGCGGTCACGGTCACGCGCTACCTGCAGCGCGTGCTCGATACGCGGATCTTCCCGCGCACGACGCTCGACATCGGTGTGCGGCACAGCTTGCGCTCGGGTCTCGGCTATGTCGGGCTGGTGCTCGCCGCGACGATGGCGGTGTCCACGCTCGGGCTCAACATCTCGAACCTCGCCTTCGTCGCCGGCGCGCTTTCCGTCGGCATCGGCTTCGGTCTGCAGAACATCGTCAATAATTTCGTCTCAGGCCTGATCCTGCTGGTCGAGCGGCCGATCAAGCAAGGCGACTGGATCGTGATCGGACAGAACCAGGGCATCGTCAAACGCATCAACGTGCGCGCGACGGAGATCGAAACCTTCGCGCGCGGCACCGTGCTGATTCCCAACGCCGAGTTCCTGCAGACGCATCTGCTGAATTGGACGCATCGCGACAGCATGGCGCGCGTCGATGTGACGATTCAGATTCCGCAGTTTCGTGGCGACGCGCACGGCCTGCGCGACATGCTGCTCGCATGCGTGAAGGCGCGCACGGACGTGCTCACGCATCCGGCACCGATCGTGCTGCTCAAGGATCTCACGCCCGATCACTACATCTTCGACGTCTTCTGCTTCACGGCCGATGCGTTCCGGCGCGGCTTCATCGCGAGCGAGCTGCGCTTCGCGATCGACGTCGCCTTGCGCGCGCGCTGAACGGAGCGGCCGATGAGCGTCGACGATCTCTACACTCCGGCGCTGACCTTCATGGACGCCGCGCATCGTCACGATGTCGGCAGCGCCAAGGCGGCCGTGCTGGGCATCCCCTTCGATTGCGGCACGCATCCGTTCCGTGTCGGCTCGCGTCAGGGACCCGACGCCATCCGCGAGCAGTCGCGGCTGATCCGGCGGTTCAATCCCGAATCCGCGGATTTCGATCCGGTGGAACGCCTCGGCCTGATCGATTGCGGCAATGTGCGCCTTGTGCCAGGTCGCATCGATGATGCGTTCGTCGCGATCGAGGCGGCGACCGCGCGCATCGTCCAGGCCGGCGCCGCGCCGTTGACCCTCGGCGGCGATGGCGCGGTGAGCCTGCCGCAGCTGCGCGCGCTACGCCGCCGCTATCCGGATCTGGTGGCGCTGCACATCGACAGCCATACCGACACCTACGCGTATTCGAACGAGGAGAAGTACAACAACGCTACGCAGTTCACCCACGCGGCGACCGAAGGCCTGATCGATGCGCGATGCTCGTTCCATATCGGCATCCGCGGCACGACCTCCGTGCAAGGCGTCATCGGCCATGCGACAGGGCATGGCTATCGGGTAATCACGATGCGTGAGCTGATCCGCCGTGGCTTCGACGACGTGCTGCGGGAGGTGCATGCGGCGATGCGCGGCCGCCCGGTCTATCTGGCGCTGGCGATCG
>JANNTF010000309.1:0-2474 GCA_031403455.1 Alphaproteobacteria bacterium
CTATGCCGAGCGCGGGATCGCCGCCTTCGCGATGGAGCTGGTGCCGCGCATCACGCGCGCGCAGGCGATGGACGTGCTCTCGAGCCAGGCCAATCTCGCCGGCTACAAATCGGTGCTCGACGCCGCGGTCGAGTTCGGGCGCGCCTTTCCGATGATGATGACCGCGGCCGGCACGATCGCGCCCGCCAAGGTGATGGTGATGGGCGCCGGCGTCGCCGGGCTGCAGGCGATCGCGACCGCGCGCCGCCTCGGCGCGGTGGTCAGCGCGACCGATGTGCGCCTCGCCGCCAAGGAGCAGGTCGAGTCGCTGGGCGCGACTTTCGTGATGGTGGTCGACGACGAGGCCAAGCAGGCGGAGACGTCGGGCGGCTACGCCAAGGAAATGTCCGAGGGCTACAAGCTCAAGCAGGCCGCGCTGATCGCGGAGACGATCAAGAAGCAGGACATCGTGATCTGCACCGCGCAGATCCCCGGCCGCGACGCGCCGAGGCTGGTGAGCGACGCGATGATCGCGACCATGAGGCCGGGCTCGGTGATCGTCGATCTCGCGGTCGAGAGCGGCGGCAATTGCGAGGGCTCGGAAGTCGGGCAGGTGGTCGAGCGCCACGGCGTGCGCATCGTCGGCCACGCCAATGTGCCGAGCCGCATCGCCGTCGACGCCTCGCAGCTCTACGCCAAGAACCTGCTCAGCTTCGTCCAGCTGATCGTGCAGAAGGACGGCACGCTCAAGATCGATCGCGACGACGACATCGTGAAGGGCGCGCTGCTGGCCATCGATGGCCAGATCGTTCATCCCAATTTCGCACCGCCGCCGGACCCGGTCGCGGTGCCGACAACGCTCTGAGGCAACGTCATGGCAACGCAAGACCTCGTCGATTCCGCGACAATCCTCGCCAACGAAGCGGCCGCCTTGGCGCAGCGGGCCAAGCTGCTCGCCGAGCAATCCATGCTCGTGAAACAGGTGGCCGAGAGCGGGAATGGCGACATGCTCGCGATGTTCCTGACCGTGTTCGTGCTCGCCGTCTTCGTCGGGTACTACGTGGTCTGGCGCGTCACGCCGGCGCTGCATTCGCCGCTGATGGCGGTCACCAACGCGATCAGCTCGGTGATCATCGTCGGCGCGCTGCTCGCGGCCGGCGCCTCGGCGGTCGGCTTCAGCCAGGTCATGGGCTTCATCGCGATCGTGCTGGCCAGCGTCAACATCGTCGGCGGCTTCGCGGTGACCCAGCGCATGCTGGGCAAGTTCACCACGAAGAAGAAGTGAGGGCCGGCCAATGACCTCGACCCTCTCGGCGCTGCTGTATCTCGCGGCGTCCGTCGCCTTCATCATGAGCTTGCGCGGGCTCTCGAGCCCGGTCACGGCGCGCGCCGGCAATCTCTGGGGCATCACCGGCATGGTGATCGCGATCGTCACCACCCTCGCGCAGCCCAACATGTCGGTGTCGTTCTGGATGCTGCTCGCGATGGCGATCGGCGGCGGCGCGGGGCTCTACATCGCCGCGCGGATCGAGATGACGGCGCTGCCGCAGCTCGTCGCCGCCTTCCACTCCCTGGTCGGCCTGGCGGCCGTGCTGGTCGCCGCGGCGGCGTTCTATTCGCCGGCGAGTTTCGGCATCGGCGTGCCCGGGGCGATCAAGACCGGCTCGCTGATCGAGATGGGGCTCGGCACCGCGATCGGCGCCATCACCTTCACCGGCTCGATCGTGGCGTTCTGCAAGCTGCAGGGGCTGAAATCGGCGGCGCTCAACGCGATGCCGATGCAGCATCCGATCAACGCGGTGCTCGGCGCGCTCTGCGTCATCCTGCTGGTCTGGTTCTGCGCCACCGGCGACACCACGGCTTTCTGGCTGCTGGTGCTTGCGACCTTGCTGATGGGCTGGTTCCTGATCATCCCGATCGGCGGCGCCGACATGCCCGTGGTCGTCTCGATGCTCAACTCCTATTCCGGCTGGGCGGCCTGCGGCATCGGCTTCACCTTGCAGAACTCGGCGTTGATCGTCACCGGAGCGCTGGTCGGCTCGTCGGGCGCGATCCTCAGCTACGTGATGTGCAAGGGGATGAACCGCTCGATCTTCAACGTCATCCTCGGCGGCTTCGGCACGGATGCGGCGGGCGCTTCGGCAGGCGGCGCCGCCAAGGAGCAGCGGCCGGTCAAGATCGGCTCGGCCGAGGACGCCGCCTTCATCATGAAGAACGCGGCCTCGATCATCATCGTGCCGGGCTACGGCATGGCGGTCGCGCAGGCGCAGCACGCTTTGCGCGAGATGTGCGATCTTATGAAGAAGGAAGGCGCGACGATCCGCTACGCGATCCACCCCGTCGCCGGCCGCATGCCCGGCCACATGAACGTCCTGCTGGCCGAGGCCGAACACCGCCGCCGTCAGTGTCGAGGAATGGCCGGCGAACCGGCGGAGCTCCTTCGCGCGCAGCGACGGGTCGTCGGGTGGAAGGTCGTCGGGGATCGCCCACAGCCG
>JANNTF010000310.1:0-7201 GCA_031403455.1 Alphaproteobacteria bacterium
CCTCGCCTATCCACTGGCGGTGCGCGGCACGATCTGGCTGGGTCACCGTGACGACGCCAGCGCGGCGGAGTTCTCGCTGGCTGGCGTTGCGACTGGCGCGACCTCGGTTGGCGGCACCAATTTCTCGCAGCTCCTCGACGGCGCCACGGCGCCGACCAGGAATTACGGCGTCGAGTGCTGCGGCTCCCCGAATTCGGTGACCGTCGCGAACGCGGACTGGACCAACCAGCAGGTGCTGTTCAACTTGCCGGCCAATCGGAACGGTCAGGGCATCCTGTTCGATCCGACCGACAGCACTCTGTACGTGTCGTCGTTCGACGACACCGCGATCATTCAGTTCGATCTCGACGGCAACATCCTGAACCGCTTCGATCTCGATCAGGGTCTCGTCGGCCTCGCCTATGAGGACGCGACCGACACGTTCTGGGGCTTCAACACGACCACCGACAATCTCGTGCAATTCAATCGCGCCGGCGTGATCCTCGCCGATGTCGATATCCCGAACTTCAACCCCTCCAATCCGTATGGCGGCGAGATGCCTCTGGGCGATCTGCCGCCGCCGGCCGTGCCCGCGCCGGCGACGCTGCTGCTGCTCGGTGCGGCGCTCGCCGGTCTCGGCTTCGCGCGCCGTCGTCGCTGATAGCGACGGATTTGACGAAGAGAGACTGAGAAACCCCGTCCGCGCGCAGGCGCGGGCGGGCTTTTCTGTTTTGAGTTCATCGGGCCTCGCCGTCGAGCCCGTCACCGGGATCGACGAGGCCGCGGCGCAGGCGATCCGCGGCGAGGCGCGCGAACCGCACCAGCACGTGTCGGCGCCGGGCGGGCGCGAGCGGCGCGGACATCGCCTGAGGCGGCCGCTGCTGGATCGCATCGTAACCATCGGCGATGAACAGCCCAGCCTCGTGCGGCAGCAGCGCCACGGGGAATTCGGGCCCGACGGCGAAAGCGAAGAGATCGCAATATTCCTGATACTCCCGCCATTTGCGGTCGCTGCGATAATCGGATGGCGAGGATTTGATCTCGATGATCATGAAGCGCGCCGCATCGTCGAGCGCGATGATGTCGGCGCGCCGGCCCGATGCGAGTGGAAACTCGGTGAGGCAGCGCCAGCCCTGATGGTCGAGCGCGCGCATCAAGCCACGTGCGATCATGCGGGCATCGAGGTCGGGCGACGTATCGCTCACTGGCCGCGTCCCGTCGCCGCTGCGACCCGGCGGCCGTCATGGGGCTCGATGCGATCGCTCGCGAGCGCCGCGACGAGGCTCGCGCTCTGACTCCAAGGACTCCATGCAGGCATCGCGTATCCGCCGAGTGGGGCGTGCAGTCTAGCCTGCGCGCTTGCGGCGCGGCATGGGTCACTGCTTAATCGCCGGGACATGCGTTTCCTCATCGTCGAAGACGACCCCGAAGTCGCCCGATTTGTGGTCAAGGGCCTGACCGAGGCCGGCCACATGGTCGAGCATGCCCCCGATGGCCGCGAGGGCCTCTACCGCGCGACCGGCGAGAGCTTCGACGCCTTGGTCGTCGATCGGATGTTGCCCGGTGGGATCGATGGTCTGACGCTGATCGAGACGCTGCGACGCGCCGGCAATTCGACGCCGGTGCTGATCCTCTCTGCGCTCGGTCAGGTCGATGAGCGGGTGCGCGGTCTCAAGGCCGGTGGCGACGACTACCTGACCAAGCCTTTCGCCTTTTCCGAACTGCAGGCGCGGCTGGAGGCGATCTTGCGGCGCGGCGCGACCAAGGCGGTGGAGACCGTGCTGCGCGTCGCCGATCTCGAACTCGATCTGCTGTCGCGCGAGGTGAAGCGCGCGGGCAAGAAGCTCGATCTGCTGCCGCGCGAATTGCGGCTGCTCGAATATCTGATGCGCCATACCGGCCAGGTGGTGACACGCACGATGCTGCTCGAAGCGGTGTGGGATTATCACTTCGATCCGCAGACCAACGTCATCGACGTGCATGTCAGCCGGCTGCGCCAGAAGATCGACAAGGGTTTCGCCCGGGCGCTGATCCAGACCATTCGCGGGGCGGGCTACAGCTTGCGCCCCGAGCCCTGAGCGGGCCGCGCCGCGATGCTGCGCTCCACGGTCCTGCGTCTGGCGATCGGCTACGCCGTCCTTTTCGTCGCCTCGGCGCTGGTCCTCGCCGGCTACATCTACTGGACGACCGATCGCTATCTCGCGCGCCAGACCGACAAGACGATCGTCGCCGGCGCCGACGCGCTGCTCGAGCGGTTTCGCAACGACGGTGTCGCCGGTCTGGTGCGCGCGATCGAGTCGCGCCTGGCCGAGGAGGCGGACGAGGAGGAGATCATCGCGCTGGTGGATCCCGACCGGCGCCTGCTGGCCGGCAATCTCGAGACCGCGCCGCCGGACAATCCATCGGCGTGGTTCGACCTCGAGCTGGTGCGCGAGTCACGAAGTTCGACGGCGCGGGTGCTGCGCATCACGTTGAACAATGCGCATCTGCTGTTCGTCGGTCGCGACGTCCAGGTCCGGCTCGAAGTACGCAAGGTCGTGGCCGATACGCTTGTCCTGTCGATCGGCGTGACGGCGGGCATCGCCATTCTGGTCGGATTGCTCGCCCGCGCGCTGCTGGCGCGGCGACTCGCGCGCATCTCCACCGTGGCGGATCGCGTGGTGCTCGGCGATCTGTCGACGCGCGTGCCGCTGACCGGCTCGGGCGATGAATTCGATCGGCTGTCGAGCGACATCAATTCGATGCTCGACCGGCTGGGCGAATTGATGGACGGCGTGCGCCAGGTCTCGAACGCGATCGCGCATGATCTGCGCACGCCGCTCACGCGATTGCGCAGCCGGCTCGAGACCGCGCTGAAGGCCGCCGACTCGCCGGCGAGATTTCGCGCCACGGCGGAGTCGGCGCTGCAGGAGCTCGATCAGGTCGTGCGCATTTTCGACGCGCTGCTGCGCATCGCCGAGATCGAGACAGGTCACCAGCGCGCTGCCTTCGCGCCCGTCGATCTGGCCGTGATCGCCACCGATGTCGCGGAGTTCTACCAGCCGCTCGCCGAGCAGCGCGGTCTGACGCTGGAGGTCGAGGCGAGCCCGGCGGCCTGCGTGGGCGACCGGATGCTGATCGCCCAGGCGCTGGCGAATCTGGTCGACAACGCGATCAAGTACACGCCGCCGGACGGCCGGATCCGCGTGTCCACGCGGCGCCAGGACAATGATGCCGTGCTCGTGGTGGCGGATACCGGCCCAGGCATTCCGATTGGCGAGCGCGACAAGGTGACCCAGCGTTTCTATCGCCTGGAGGAGAGCCGCGGCTCGCCCGGCAGTGGCCTCGGCCTCAGCCTGGTGGTATCGGTCGCGAAGCTGCATGGAGGTCGGTTGGATCTCGACGATGCCGCGCCTGGCCTGGTGTCCCGTTTGATCCTGCCGGCCGTCACGGGCTCCTGACGAGGATGGAGATCGCGATGAAACGACTCGCTTCGGTTCTTGCTCTCGCCAGCGTCCTGCTCGGTGGATGCACGGCGCCCTTCGCGCGCTATTACGACCAGAACTTCAGCGCGATCTACGAGCGCATCGAGGTCTCGTCGGCGGGCAGTCAAGGGCCGGTTCCGCTCGAAGTGCGCGGGTCGCCGTTCCCTGATCTGTCGCGCGAGCGTCTCGCGGCGGCGGTGATCGCCGGCATGTCGAGCTCGGCGGCGCTCTATCCGATGCGGCTGACCAGCGGCGATCCCGGGCCGCGTTCGGTGGATTACCGGATCATCCTGGTGTTCGGGCAGCCGAGCCTGGGGGCGAACGGACTTTGCGCCGCTCGCGATGCGCCGTACGACGCCGACTCCGCGCTCAACGCGACGGCCGCGTTCTGCATCGGCGATCGTCTGCTCACCGGGGTGCGCGGCCGCAGCCATGAACCGGTGCGCGGGCCCGACGATCCCGCTTTTGCCGGCTTCCTGCATGGACTCACGAACACCCTGCTGCCGCCCGACAATCCGCTTCACCGTGGCTGCAAACGGATGCCGACATGCTGAACCTCGCGCCGCCGAGCGACAGCGTGTTCATCGCCGGCAAGCCCGTGCCGCCGCGATTGCTCGGCAGGCTGAACGAGATCGCCGATTGGCGCGCGGTGAAGCCGGATCTGCCCGGCCGCCTCGCCAGGGATGGCTATGTGCTGCTGCGCAACGCGCTCGATCGCGATCTTGTGTGGGCGGCGCGCCGCGATGTTCTCGCGCGGCTGGCCGCAATCGGCGAGGTCACCGAACCGAGCGAGGCGGGGATCGCGACCGGGACGAGCCGGCGTGCGGCTCTGCACCCCGATCTCGGCGCGTTCTGGCGCGGCGTCTGCGAATCCCTTGTGTTGCGCGCCGCGACTCACGGCGCCGAGCTGGCGGAGATCACCGCCGCGATCCTCAGCCGCGCGACCAGACCCTTCGATTTCCTCTGGCTACGCACGATGGTCGAGGGCCGCGCGAGTCCGCTGCATTTCGATCACGTCTACATGAATCGCGGGTCGCCGAACCTCGTCACCGCCTGGGTGCCGCTGGGCGACGTGCCGCTGGTCGCCGGGCCGATCCTGTTGGTTGAAGGCTCGAACCGGTTCGAGGATGTCATCGCGCGCTATCGCGGCGTCGATGTCGATCGCGACGGCCTGCCAGGTTCCTTCCCGGACGACGCCATCGCTTTCGCGACGCGGCGCGGTTGCCGTCTGCTGACCAGCGATTTTCACGCAGGTGACGTCATCCTGTTCGACATGTTCACCCTGCACGGCTCGTGCGACAATCGCATGAGCGGGGGTCGTCTGCGTTTGAGTTGCGACGTGCGTTGGCAGGTCGCCGACGAGCCACGCGACGATCGCTGGTTCGGCGCACCGCCATCGGGGCATGGCGGCACGAGCTATGGCGGCTTGAACGGGGCACGCCCATTGGGCGAAGGTTACATGGCGCGTTGACCACGCGCGAAAACGCTAGGGGAGGGGACGACTTGAGACAGCTCGACGATCTGAAGATCGGCTGCACGGCCGGCGGCACGACGCATCAGGACACCAACATTCCCGACATCGCCACCAAGGTGAAGATGGTCAAGGAAGCCGGGGTGTTCGACTTCATCGACCGCACGCCGCCGGACGAGGAATTCCGCGATCTGCTGAAGGCCTCGGACAAATACGATCTGCCGGTGCTGGCCAGCGGCTGGTTCTACACGCTCGGGCGCGACGAGCCGCTGTTCGAGCAGAACATCCACAAGGCGCGGCTGCTCGGCACCAAAGTGCACAACGTCCAGGTCATGACCAAGCATGTCGATGGTCACGTCGCGAGCAACGACGAGGTCGCCGAGTTCTATGTGCGCGCCCACGAGATCGGCATGCGCCAGGGCGTGGTGCCGTGCTTCGAGGTGCATGTGAACATGTGGTCCGAGCATCTCGGCCGCGTCGAACAGGTCGCAGGCCTAGTGAAGAAGCGCGGCCTGCCGTTCTACATGACGCTCGACCACAGCCACGTGATCTTCAAGATCGACAATCCCAAGGAGCAGATGGTCCAGGACATGAAGGCCGATGTCGATGTCGGCCGGCTGATCCTCGATCCGTCGAAGCCGGGCAATGTCGCCAAGAAATGGATCGATGCGAACTTCATCCATCACGCGCATGCGCGCTGTGCGGTGCCGGCCAATCCGATCAATATTTGGGCCAAGCATCCCGATGGCAGCTTCGGCCGCGGCATCCAGTATCCGTTCATCAAGCCGAGGCCGGGCGAATATCTGGCGGAGTGGGACGAGACGCGGCTCGAGCCCTGGAAGCGCGTGGTGCGCGATCTCCTCGCCTATCACGCCACGCACGAGGCGAGTCCGATTCGGCAGATCTCCTGCGAGCACATCCCCGCGGTGGATTACGGCGCCGGCCACAAATACTCGATCTTCGAGCAGAACGTGGCCTGTGCGCGCTGGATGCGCGACGAATGGGTCAAGGCGCTCGGCGCCGCTTCAAACACCAAGCATTAGGGAGTCGGGACGATGAAGGTTCGTGCTGCCATCGCCGTCAAGGCCGGCGCCAAGCTCGAGATCGACGAGGTCGATCTGGCCGGTCCTAGGGAGGGCGAGGTCCTGGTCGAGATCAAGGCGACGGGGATCTGCCACACCGACGAGTTCACGCTGTCGGGCTCCGATCCCGAGGGCCTGTTCCCCGCGATCCTCGGCCATGAAGGTGCGGGCATCGTGGTCGATGTCGGCCCGGGCGTGAGGTCGCTGAAGAAGGGCGATCATGTGATCCCGCTCTACACGCCGGAATGCCGGGAGTGCAAAAGCTGCCTCAGCCGCAAGACCAATCTCTGCACCGCGATCCGCGCGACGCAGGGCAAGGGGCTGATGCCGGACGGCACCAGCCGCTTCAGCCGCAAGGGACAGCCGATCTTCCACTACATGGGCTGCTCGACCTTCGCGAATTTCACCGTGCTGCCGGAGATCGCGCTGGCCAAGATCCGCGCCGACGCGCCCTTCGAGAAGGTCTGCTATATCGGCTGCGGCGTCACCACGGGCATCGGCGCGGTGATCAACACGGCGAAGGTCGAGCCTGGCGCCAACGTCGTCATCTTCGGCCTCGGCGGCATCGGCCTCAACGTGGTGCAGGGCGCCAGGATGGTCGGCGCGAACATGATCGTCGGCGTCGATCTCAATCCCGCGCGCGAGACGCTGGCGCGCAAATTCGGCATGACGCATTTCGTCAACCCGACGAACGTGCAGGGCGATCTGGTCGCGCATCTGGTCGAGCTGACCGGCGGCGGCGCGGATTACAGCTTCGAATGCGTCGGCAACACGAAGCTGATGCGCCAGGCGCTGGAATGCTGCCATCGCGGCTGGGGCGTCTCGGTGATCATCGGCGTCGCGGGCGCGGGCCAGGAGATCTCGACGCGGCCGTTCCAGCTCGTGACAGGGCGGCGCTGGATGGGCACCGCCTTCGGCGGCGCGCGCGGCCGCACCGACGTGCCGCGCATCGTCGATTGGTACATGGACAAGAAGATCAACATCGACGACCTCATCACCCACGTGCTCCCGCTCGACCGCATCAACGAGGGCTTCGACCTGATGCATGAAGGCAAGTCGATCCGCACCGTGGTGACGTTTTGAGGGGCGCTGTGCGAACCCCCACCCCAACCCTCCCCCACGAGGGGGGAGGGAGCCCATCGTGAGAGCGGCAAGGTCACACCAAGCACAACAGACTCCCTCCCCCCTTGCGGGGCAGGGCAATT
>JANNTF010000311.1:0-3126 GCA_031403455.1 Alphaproteobacteria bacterium
CTCGGCCGTCCCGATGAATATGGCTCGCTCGTGCGCTGGATCTGCGAGAACCCGCTGCTCAACGGCGAGACGATCCGCCTGGATGGCGCGATCCGCATGGGCGCGCGCTAAGCGTTGCCGCATGCGCAGGGCTGGCCTGCGCCGCCGCGCCCGCGCGGTCGTTTTCACCGCTTGATGGCCGCGTCGTCTGGCCGTCATCGTGGCCCCCTTCACCGCAACGCCGGGAGCATCCATGCCGTCCGACACCACCGCCCCGCGCAGCTTGCACTATGCCTGGGTGATCGCCGCGGTCGCATTCGGCATGCTGCTCGTGGCCGCCGGCATTCGGGCCGCAACCAGCGTGCTGATCCTGCCGCTGGAGAAGGAATTTGGCTGGACGCGCACGACGATCTCGGGCGCCATCGCCGTCTCGATCTTCCTCTACGGCTTCACCGGACCTTTCGCGGCGGCGCTGACGCAGAATCTCGGCGTCAAGCGCACGCTGGCCGGCGCGATGGCGCTGCTCGCGCTGGCGACCGCGTCCAGCCTGTTCATGACCGAGCCGTGGCAGCTCGTGCTGAGCTGGGGCGTGCTGGTCGGGATCGGCGCGGGCACGGCGTCGCTGCCGCTCGGCACAGCGATCGTCAATCGCTGGTTCATCAGCCATCGCGGCCTGGTGATCGGCCTGCTGACCTCATCGATGGCCGCGGGGCAGCTCGTGTTCCTGCCCTCCCTCGCCTATCTCGCCGAGCAGGGCGGCTGGCGTCCCGTCGTTTGGGCCGTCACCATCGCCGCCACGGTGGTCGCGCTGGGTGCGCTGCTGCTGCGCGAATACCCGGCGGATATCGGAGTCGCGCCGCTTGGCGGCGATCGCGTGGAACCGCCGCCGGCGCCGAGCACGGTCAACCCGATCCGCGCCGCGGTTGGCGCGCTCTACGAGCTGCGTGGCCGGCGCGAATTCTGGCTGCTCGCCGCGACGTTCTTCGTCTGCGGGCTCTCGACCAGCGGCCTCGTCGCGACGCATTTCATCGCCTATTGCTTCGACAACGGCATTCCGGAAACCCGCGGCGCGAGCCTGCTCGCCTTCATCGGCATCTTCAACGTGATCGGCACGACTCTGTCGGGCTGGCTGACCGATCGCTACGATTCGCGCTGGCTGCTGTTCTGGTACTACGCGCTGCGCGGCCTCTCGCTGCTCTGCCTGCCCTTCTCGAGCTTCGATGCGGTGAGCCTGACCTTCTTCGCCGTGTTCTACGGCTTGGACTGGATCGCGACCGTGCCGCCGACGGTGCGCCTCGCCAGCGATCTCTTCGGCAGGGCGAAGGCGCCGATCATCTTCGGCTGGTTGCTCGCCATCCATCAGATCGGTGGCGCGCTGGCGGCGTTCGGCGCGGGCTTCCTGCGCACCGCGCTGGAGACCTATCTCCAAGCCTTCATGATCTCGGGCTTCGCCTGCCTCGTCGCCGCGCTGATCGCGCTGTCGATCAAGCGCGGACAACCGGCGCCGCCAGCGCCGGTCGTCGCGACGGCCTGAGGTTCAGGCAATCGAGTCGATGAAGCGCGCGAGCGCCACGTCGCGCGCGCTCACGCCGCCGGCATCATGGGTCGAGAGCACGATCTCCACGCGGTTATAGACATTCGACCATTCCGGGTGATGGTCGAGTTTCTCGGCCATCAGGGCCACGCGGCTCATGAAGCCGAAAGCCGCGTTGAAATCGGCGAAGCGCAGCTCGCGGCGGATCGCGTCGCGGCCGGCGATCTCCGCCCAGGCGGTAAGAGTGTTAAGCGCAGCCGTGCGCTCGGACCCACTCAGCTTCGTGACCATCGATCGCTCCCCTTGCTTGATGCCTTGCTGGCGACTCCCGGCAACTCGCGTTAGCGTCATCGCCTGCTATGAACCGCTACACCGCGCCGCCGTCACTCGCCGATCTCGAAGCCATCGCGCTCGAGGAGCGCGACCGCCTGCCCGAGCCGTTCCGCGCGATGGTCGCCCACGTGCCCGTGCACGTCGAGGATTTCTGCGATGACGAAGTCGCCAGCGAACTCGGCCTGGAGAGTCCGTGGGAACTCTCCGGTCTCTACAGCGGCACGGCCGAGCCCGACAAATCGTCCGGCCATGTCGCGCATGACCACGACCGCATCTTCCTCTATCGCCGCCCGCTGCTCGACGAATGGTGCGAGACCGATGTCGATTTGAACGTGCTGATCC
Source organism: Alphaproteobacteria bacterium (assembly GCA_031403455.1). Taxonomy (GTDB): domain Bacteria; phylum Pseudomonadota; class Alphaproteobacteria; order CACIAM-22H2; family CACIAM-22H2; genus CAIOSQ01. The sequence goes on from JANNTF010000311.1 coordinate 2,189, forward strand.
GCCACGTGCTGATCCACGAGATCGGCCACCATTTCGGCTTCTCCGACGACGACATGGAGGCGATCGAGCAGCGCGGCGGCTGAGCGCCGCTCAGCTCGTCAGCAGACGCGCGCCGACGATCACCGCCGTCACCGCCATCAGCGCGCCGATGACCCGGGCGACCTGCGCGACCGGCATCCGTTTGGCGACGGCGAGGCCGACGACGATCCCGATCGTGGAGGCGAACGCGAGCAGGCCCATCAGCCGCCAATCGAGGCGCAGGCTCCAGACATAGCCGACGCTCGCGAAGACCGTGATCGGGAAGGTGATCGACTGGCACAGCATCACGGCGCGCCGCAGCTCGACGCCGCGCCAGCCGAGGATCGGCATCAAGGTGATCGGTCCGCCGGTGCCCGTGAGTGCCGAGACGAGGCCGACGACGAGCCCGGATATGGCGAAGCCTAGGGACGACAGCGTGCCGCCCGCGCGCGAAGTCGCGCCGCCGCGGCTGAACACGCGAATGGCGCTCGCGAGCAGGATGACGACGATCGCCCAGAGCAGGAGCCTCACCGGGACCCAGGGCAGGATCAGCCCGCCGACGAGCGCACCGGGAATCGCGCCGCTCCACAGCGTCGCGCTGGCGCGCAGATCGAGCGCGCCGCGGCGATGGACGATCACGAGCGCGATCAGGCTCGGCACGATGAACGAAATCATCGCAGCCGGAATGGCGTCGTGGGTCGGCACGCCGAGTATGAAGACGAGGGCCGGCAGCACGAGCACGCCGCCGATGCTCGACACCCCGACGAGGAAGGTGGCGACGAACCCGATGAGGAGGATGGCGAGAGTCGTCATGTCGCGCCCTCACCACCCCGCGCGCTTCGCGCGCTGCCCCTCCTCGAGACGAGGAGGGGCGACGAGACATTCTTTGTCGTCCCTCCTCACCTTGAGGAGGGACAGGC
>JANNTF010000312.1:0-2982 GCA_031403455.1 Alphaproteobacteria bacterium
CACCGCCGCGCGGCTCGATGCCAGCGTGCTCAACCTCGCCTTCGTGTTCCTGCTCGTCGGCTACGGCACCAAGATCGGTCTCGCACCGCTGCATGCCTGGCTGCCCGATGCCCATGCGGAGGGGCCGACGCCGATCACGGCGGTGCTGTCGGGCCTGCTGCTCAATGTCGCGCTCTATGCCCTGCTGCGCTTCAAGCTCATCCTCGCCGGCAATCCGGCGGCGCTCGCGCCAGGTCCGCTGATGCTGGCGATGGGCTGCTTCTCGGTGCTGTTCGCCGGCCTGATGCTCTACCGGCGCCCCGACATCAAGCGCTTCTTCGCCTATTCCTCGGTCGAGCATATGGGCATCGCCGTCTTCGCCTTCGGCCTTGGCGGCGCCGCCGCGAATTTCGCCGGGTTGATGCATCTGGCGCTGCACAGCTTGACCAAATCCGCGATCTTCTTCGCCGTCGGCCAGATCGCCCAATCCAAGCGCACGCAACGCATGAGCGAGCTGCGCGGTCTCACGACGAGTCATCCCGCGCTCGGCTGGGGTCTGGTGCTCGGTGTCGTCGCGATCGCCGGGCTGCCGCCCCTGGGCCTGTTCATGAGCGAGTTCCTGATCATCACCGCGGCGACGGCGATCGCGCCCTGGCTCGCGGTGCCGCTCATCATCGGGCTCGCGCTCGCGCTCGGCGCGCTGGTCACACGCGTTCAGCAGGTCGCCTTCGGTGCACCGCGCGGGACACAGGCGCCGGTCACGGGATCCCTGGTCCCGCTCTATCTGCATCTCGCGATCGTCTTCGCCGCCGGCATCTGGTTGCCGCCGCCAATGGTCGCCTGGTTGCGCAGCATCGCCGTCACGCTGGGGGGATGAGGTGAGCGATCTCGCCACGTATTTCGCGCATGCGGCCGCGACCCCGCAGCATCGCCCCTGGCCGCAGGTCGAGCTGGATGCGCCGGCGTGGCACGCGCTGGTGGCGCAGCTCGCGCACGAATCCTGGGAGCTCACGGCGCTGTGGGCGGATCCGCCGATGGTCCATGTCTGCCTGCGCGATCCGGATGCGGGCACGCTGATCGTCGCGCGTCATGCCGCACCCGACGGTGCCTACGCGAGTCTTGGCCAGGTTCGGCCCGGCGCCTTGCGTCTGGAGCGCGCCGCGCGCGACCTCTTCGGATTGGTGGCGCAGAACACGCCGGATTCGCGACCATGGCTCGATCATGGCCGATGGCCGATGCGCATGCCGCTGGCCGAGCATCCGCAGCCGCGACGACTCGACGAGCCCGCTGCGCGCGCGGTCGACTATGCTTTCCTGCCCGTCGCGGGCGAGGCGCTGCATCAGATCGCTGTCGGGCCGGTCCATGCCGGGATCATCGAGCCCGGGCATTTCCGTTTCCACGCCAATGGCGAGACGATCGTCCGGCTCGAGGCGCGGCTCGGCTGGACGCATAAAGGCATCGAAGGCTTGATGCGCGGCAAGACACCGCGCGAGGCGGCGCGCATCGCCTGTCGCATCTCCGGTGACAGCGCCGTCGCGCATGCGCTCGCCTTCGCCCGCGCGGTCGAGGCCGCGGTCGGTCACCGCGCGCCGCCGCGCGCGGATTGGCTGCGTGCGCTGATGGCGGAACTCGAGCGCATCGCCAATCACCTCGGCGATTTCGGCGCGATCTGCAACGACGCCTCGTTCGTCTTCCTGCAGGCGGAAGCGGCGACGCTGCGCGAGCAGACGCTCCGGCTCGCCGCCACGCTCTTCGATCACAGGCTGATGATGGACGCCGTGGTGCCCGGCGGTGTCGCACGCGATCTCGACACCGCGGGGTCCGAAGCCGTGCGTGCGCATGTCGACGCGCTCGGTCCCGCGTTCGAGAAGCTCGTCCAGGTCTACGACAACCGGCCATCGCTGCTCGACCGGACCATGGCGACGGGAGTCACCGCCGCGCATCTCGTGCGGCGTTTCGCGGCCGGCGGCTTCGTCGGTCGTGGCTCGGGTCGCGCCGACGATGCGCGCAAGACGCCCGGCTACCCGCCCTATGACCAGCTCGATTTCGAGGTCCCCGTGCAGCACGAGGGCGACGTGCATGCGCGAATCTGGATTCGCATCCGCGAGATTCGCGCCAGCCTGAAGTTGATCCGCGACATCCTCGTGCAGATGCCGCGCGGCCCGATCCGCGTCGATCTGCCGACGGGCGGCGGCGGCGAAGGCATGGCGCTCGTCGAGGGATTCAGAGGCGATATCTTCGGCTGGGTGCGGCTGGACGCGCAGGGGCTGATCGCGCGCTATCACCCGCGCGACCCGTCCTGGTTCCAATGGCCGCTGCTGGAAACCGCCGTCGACGGCAACATCGTCGCGGATTTTCCGCTCTGCAACAAATCGTTCAACTGCTCCTATTCAGGACAGGATCTATGACAGGGGAGCGCGTTTGATGTGGCGTCGCGTCGCACGATCGCTCGTGAGCCCGCGCACCGAGGCGGCGCCGGCCGCATCGCCCACGGGGCTCGCCGAACTCGCCGCCGCGGTCGACGGCGCGGCGCAGGCGCGGCTTGGCCGGTCGCTCGCGATCCGGCAGGTCGACGCTGGCAGCTGTAACGGCTGCGAGCTCGAGATCCACGCGCTTCACAATCCCTATTACGACCTCGAACGCTTCGGCCTGAAATTCGTGGCCAGCCCGCGCCATGCCGATGTGTTGCTGGTGACGGGCCCGGTCACGCACAACATGGCCGAAGCGCTGCGGCGCACCTGGATCGCGACACCCGATCCCAAATGGGCGATCGCCTCGGGCGATTGCGCCATCCATGGCGGCGTATTCGCGGGCTCCTACGCTTGTGTCGGGCCGGTCGACAGCGTGATCCCCGTGAGCCTGCGCATCCGCGGCTGTCCACCGACACCGACGCAGCTGCTCGAAGGTCTGCTCGCCCTGCTCGCGCAATCGGCCGGCGCGCGCGGCTGACCTCTAGGCCGCTCAGCCGGGATCGTCGAGCAGTTCGCTGCCACGCGCGTCAAG
>JANNTF010000313.1:0-10547 GCA_031403455.1 Alphaproteobacteria bacterium
CCTAGCCTCTCGGGCCGTGGATCTGCCTTGCGCAAGAACACGGCGCGCCGCAGTCGCGCCAAAGAAGCGCGCACTACCGATCCGATATCGACCACACCGATCGGGCGCGTCCGCGCGAGCTCGGCCTTCGACGGTCGGATCATGCCGGATCGGTAGTGCGCGCTTCTTTGGCGCGACTGCGGCGCGCCGTGTTCTTGCGCAAGGCAGATCCACGGCCCGAGAGGCTAGGATTCGTCATGAAGAATTTATGCGCGCTGAAACTCTCAGCCGTCACGGCCTCGCGCCGATAGCTGCCATCCGGCTGCAGCGTCCAGCTACTGGCGACATCCTTGAGATTGGCCACCATGATCTGGTCTTGGACCTGCTCGTGCACGGTCGGGTTTTCGATCGGAATCAGGGTCTCCACACGCCAGGACAGATTTCTGGGCATCAAATCCGCCGAGGAGATGAACACTTTCGACTCGGCGTTCGGCAAGCCCTTACCGGCGCCGAAGCAGATGATTCGGCTATGCTCCAGAAAGCGCCCGATGATCGACTTGACCTTGATGTTCTCGGACAGGCCCGGCACGCCGGCGCGCAGGCCGCAGATTCCGCGCACGATCAAGTCGATCTTCGCGCCGGCCTGACTGGCGCGATAGAGGGCCTCGATGATCTCCGAATCGATGAGGGCATTGAGCTTCGCCCAGATCGCCGCGGGTCGCCCCGCCTTGGCGTGCTCGATCTCGTCCTCGATCAGTCGCAAGAGCCGCGGGCGCAATGTCAGCGGTGCGAAGCTGATCTTCTCCATCGCGTCGGGCTTGGCGTAGCCGGTGATGTAGTTGAAGAGCCGCGATGCGTCGCGACAAAGCGCGGGATCGCAGGAGAAGAACGAGAGATCGGTGTAGATGCGCGCCGTCACGGGGTGGTAATTGCCCGTCCCGAAATGGACATAGGCGCGGGTCGCGCCGCTCTCACGCCTTACCACCAGCGAGATCTTGGCGTGGGTCTTCAAGCGAATGAAGCCGTAGATCACCTGCACGCCGGCGCGCTCGAGATCGCGCGCCCAGCGGATATTGCGCTCCTCGTCGAATCGCGCCTTGAGTTCGACCAGCGCCGTCACGGATTTGCCCGCCTCCGCGGCCTCGATCAGGGCCCGCACGATCGGCGAGTTGTCGGACGTCCGATAGAGCGTCTGCTTGATCGCAACCACATCAGGATCCTGGGCGGCCTGACGAACGAACTGCACGACGACGTCGAAACTCTCATAGGGATGATGGATGACGATGTCCTTGTCGCGGATCGCGGCGAAGCAATCGCCGCCGAAGTCCCGGATGCGCTCCGGAAACCGCGGGTGATACGGCGGAAAGACGAGATCGGGTCGCGTATCGACGATCAGCTGGTTGGTGTCGGACAGACCCAGCGGACCATCGAGCCTGAACACGTCCTCCGCACCGGCCTTCAGCCCCGTCCGCACGAACTCCAGGACCTCGTCGGCCATGCTGGTGGTGACGGCCAAGCGGATGACCACGCCGCGGCGACGTCGCTTGAGCGCCGTCTCGAAGGTCCGCACGAGATCCTCCGCTTCCTCGTCGATCTCCATCTCGCTGTCCCGCAGCACGCGGAAGGCGCCGTACGCGCGCACTTCAAATCCGGGGAACAGCCGATCGAGAAAGAGACGCGCGAGATCCTCCAGCGGCACGAACCGGATGCGATCGCCCGGCAAGCGCACGAACCGATCGGTCTGCGCCGGCAATGGCAGCAGCGCGTTGAGCGTGGACCCATCCGACGGCCGCGCGAGTTGGAGAGCCAGCCCGAATCCTTTGTTCAGAAGGAAGGGGAAAGGATGTGCGGGATCGATGGCCAGAGGAGTCAGAACGGGAAAGACGGTCTCCAGGAAGTACCGCTCGAGCCAGATGCGTTCATCCGGCGCCAGCTCCTCCGTCGCGATCACCGCTACGCCATGGTCGCGCAGCTCGCCACGCAGCGCCGACCAGCAGATCTGCTGCGCCTGCATGAGCGCCCCGGCACGACGGTGAATCTCAGCGAGTTGCTGGCCGGGCGTGAGACCATCGACGCTCGGCGTCTTGACCTGCGCCGATTGCTGTCCGCGCAGACCCGCGACGCGCACCATGTAAAACTCGTCGAGATTGCTGGACGAGATCGAGAGAAATCGCAGCCGCTCCAGGACCGGATGGGCGTGGTTCCCGGCCTCTTCAAGAACGCGTTCGTTGAAGGCCAGCCAGGACAGTTCCCGGTTGATGTAGCGGTCGCCATCACCGGCGCCGCCACCATGCGCGTGCGCAGCCTCGAAGCTGGTGTCCATCGGCATCTCCGTTGCTCACAATCGCAATCGATCTATACCACGCGGGTTTCGCAGCAGGCTATCGTAGCGCCCGATCGTCGAGAGTCCGCGAAGGTTAGATGACTTGAAAGAATTTGTTCTTTTTCGGCATGCGAAATCGAGCTGGGATGCGGGCGTGGCGACCGATCTCGAGCGCCCCCTCAACGCGCGCGGACGACGTGCCGCGCCGGTGATGGCGGCATGGCTCGCCGGTCGCGGCTGGCATCCCGAATTGATCCTGTGCTCCTCAGCTGCCCGGACGCAGGAGACGCTCACGCTCGTTCGCGAGACTCTCGCGCCGCCGCGAATCCGGATTGAAGAATTCCTCTACCTCGCCTCGGCCTCGTTGCTGCGCCGAACGCTCGAACGCGTCGATGACTCGATCGAACGCGTGATGATCATCGCCCACAATCCCGGACTCGAAGATCTCGCGCGCGAGCTTGCCAGCGAGACAGGTGCTGCGAGCACGAGGCTCCACGCCAAATTTCCGACTGCCGCGATGGCATGGTTCCGCATCGATGCCGATCAATGGCGGGGCTGCTTCAGAACCGCCGCCATGCTCGTCGACTTCATGACACCGGGTGATATCGCGGGTGACGAGCAGGATTGAACTCGAGGTCTTCATTTCCAGAAGACCCGCTGATCGACGAAGCGCGCCCAAGTGGTCGGCAGACGTTCGATCTCCGTGGTGACACGCGCCGCACACCATCCGAGCACCACCGCGGCGCCGCGCTCGAACGCCGCACGGTCGTCGATCTTGTTGCGGCCCAGACGCGCCAGCAGATGGCGAACGGTCACGCTGTCATTCAGCACGCCGAGGTGATCCTGCACGTCCCCAAGCGCAACCAGATAGGATTTCGCGGCCTTGGCGTCGAACACCGCGCGAAAGAATTCCCCGGCGTAGCGCTGCTTCTTGGCGCGCAGCCGCAAGGCGTGAAGCTCCGCTTCGGCGAGTTCGTCGATCCTAGCGCCGGTTCGCACGAGCTTGCGGTGCAGGCGTTTGAGCGTGCGCTGGGCGAAATCGCGCAGCTTCTCGTCATAGGCGTTCCCCGCGGACTGGCGCCACCCGCCGCCTTCGAGCCAGGCTTCGAGCGACAACACCGTCTGCGTGAATCCATCGCTCGCAACCATCTCGCGCACTCGCAACCATGCCGCTTGCCGTGCGCGCGCTGCGGCCACCGCGACACCGGCAAGGCCGGGATCGTCGCCGATGCCCTTCTGCACGGCCGTGAGAATCTCACCAAGAAACACATCGAGCTCGCGCGCCGCATCCGTGGTGCGCGCCAATGCCCTGAGCTGTCGCGCGAACACGCGACGCTCCCCGAGCGGCATCGGTTCGGCGAAGGCCGAAAATGCGGAACGCAGTCGACGCAGCGCGATCCGCAGTTGGTGCACCGCCTCCGGATCATCGCTACGCGCCACCGCCGCCGAATTCATGCGCAGCTGATGAAGACACGCCCGCGCGATCGACAAGAACCCCTCGCCCAGACTCTGCCGCCGGTCGAGGCGCAGACGCGTCGCGCGCAGCGTGGGCACGACGCCGCCATCCAGCAGCACGAATGCGCGCGCCGACTTGCTCAGCGGCTCCAGATTGGCGGGCACGCAGCGCCGCACGAGGTCCGCGGCTTCGTAGACCTGCGCGATTGCACCCGATTTCAATTCGATCTCGACTTCGCAGATTGGCTCCGAGCCCGCTGCGGTATGAATCGTGCCGACATCGACGGCCAGTTCCAGGCGCGACTGCCCGAGCTGAATCGGGATCGTCGTGCGGGTGAACTCCGTGGTGAACACGGCCGTCAGCGAATCGGCGACACCGGGGCGATCAAGGACCATCCGCACGTCGCGATCGCCGTCGAACGCGGCGACATCGGGACGTTCGGTCGACACGACACGCTCCCACTCGCCTCGCGCGATGAAGGCCTGATCCGATTTCGACGCGGTCTTGATGGTCTGGATGAAACGTCGACCGACCTTTCGCACCCTCAGGACGATCTGCTGGCGCCGCAGCTGCAGATCGGGCGTGTCGAAATACGTGGATCTCAGGCGCTTCTTGCGCACGGCACCGACGCGCGCCGCGGCCAAGCTCTCCGCACGCAGAAGCGTGGGTACATCGTCGGGTTTGAGTCGCAGAGTCAGCTCGATCTCGATCTGCTTTGCGCCGGCCTGCATGAAACCTCGTGATGAATGGCAGGCGGAGCTTAGGATCTGCTCGCCGACGCCGGCAAATGCTCTGAGTTAAACCACTGAGGCGCTGCGATGTATTCTGTGGGCAGTCATGAATATGACATGTTTTCGTCGCTGAAAGTCCGCGCCTCGTGACGTTCGATCCGGTGGTGCAGCTCTTCGTGGCGGCCATGCGTGCGATCGGCGGTCCCGAACCTCGGACCATGCTCTATCTCAACGCAGATCCCATCGGTGCAAGCCTGTTCGCGCGCGGCGCTGCTGTCACCGCGGTTCAATCCTGGCGACCTGGATTCGTTGCGCTGGAGGCAACCGGCGCCCGACCGGTTCCCAACCTGCAGTCCGGCGGCGCGCTGTTCGACGTCGTCCTTGTTCGCCTGGGCCGTCAGCGTGAGCAGAATCTCGCCGCGGTCGCGGTCGCCGAGGAGCATCGCGATCCGCACGGCGCGGTCATCGTTGCAGGTGAGAACGCATTGGGCGCCGCAAGCTATGCCAAGCGGGTCGCCCATGCCGGCAGCCTGAGCAAGCACCATGCGCGGGTCTTCTGGTTCGACTCGAGAACACGGCCGGCATCCGAGCTCCTCGATGCCTGGCGCCGCGCGGGCGCGTTGCAGACCCCGGCAGGCGGAGATTTCGTCGCCGCCCCGGGCGTCTTCGCCTGGGACCATATCGATCCGGGATCTCGGCTCCTGGTGCAGTGCTTGCCTGCGAAGATCACGGGCGACGTCGCCGATCTCGGGGCCGGCTGGGGGTTCCTGTCACGCGCGTGCATCGGGCGCGCCGCAGACCTGCGCCGTCTCGATCTCTACGACGCGGATTTTCATGCGCTCGCGGCCGCGCGGGTCAATCTCGGCGACCGCGGCGGTCCGACGGCGTTGGCCTATCACTGGCACGACGTCACGTCAGGGCTCGGCGCGGCGCGCTACGATATGATCGTCTCGAATCCGCCTTTCCACGACCAGCGGCGCGCCGATCCGGCCATCGGCATCTCGTTCATCAGGTCGGCAGCGCAGGCATTGCGGCCGGGTGGTCGCCTCTGGCTCGTCGCCAATCGCCACTTACCCTACGAGCCTGCACTCGCGGCGACCTTCACCGCCACGACGCGGCACGCTGAGGATTCGCGCTTCAAGATCCTCGAGGCAAAGCGCTAGAAAGTTCCAGGATAGGCGCCGCCATCGAGCACGACGTTCTGTCCCGTGAAGTAGCTGGCGTGGACCGAACACATGAACGCGCAGAACTCCCCGAACTCGGCGGCGGTGCCATAACGCTTCGCGGGATTGTCCGCCTTGCGCGCCTCGAACAGCGCTTCGGCGCTCTGGCCGGTCTTGGCCGCGAGCGCGGCGAATGTCGAGTAGAGCCGATCGGTGGCGAACGGCCCGGGCAGCAGATTGTTGACGGTGACGTTGTGCTGCACCACTTGCCGCGCGAGGCCGGCGACGAAACCCGTCAGCCCCGCACGCGCGCCATTCGACAGTCCCAGATGCGGGATCGGCGCCTTCACGGACGTCGAGGTGATGTTGACGATCCGACCGAAGCGCCGCGCGATCATGCCGTCGACGACGGAGCGCATCAGCATGATCGGCGTGATCATGTTGGCATTGACCGCCTTCTGCCACGCTTCCTCGTTCCAATCCCGGAAATCCCCCGGCGGCGGACCTCCCGCATTGTTGATCAGGATGTCCGGTTCGGGCACGGCGTCGATCGCCGCGCGACGTCCCTCCGGTGTCGTGATGTCGCAGACCAAGATCGCTACCTTGGCGCCGGTCTCGCGTCGGATCTCCGCGGCTGTTGCTTCGAGCGCCTCGCGGCCACGCGCGAGGATCGTGACATCGACGCCGTCGCGGGCCAGAGCGAAGGCGCATCCCCGCCCCAGTCCTTTGCTGGCGGCGCAGACAATCGCCTTGCGGCCTCTGATTCCCAGATCCATGACCCACTCCTCGGTTGGATAGAACTCAATCGATGAAGCCTTCGGTGCGCAGAATGCTGCGCACAAAGGGCAGCGTGATGGCGCGATGCGCGGCGAGCGCCGCACGATCCACGACGTCGACGACGTGACCGAGCCGCGCGAAGCTGCGCTCGATGCGCGGTGCGATGAAATCGATCACGCCCGGATCGGGCGTGAGCTGACGATCGACGAACAGCTTGGTCAGCACCGCCGAGAGCATCGCGTCATCGGGCGCCTTCACCGCGACGGCGGGCAGGGCCTGCATGCGCGAGCGCAGATCGGGAAGCGCACCCGGCCAGCGCGCCGGCGGCACGCGCGCCGTCAGCAGCAAGCTGCCCTGGGCCTGCACGACACTATTGAACGCGTGCAGCAGCTGCTCCTCGGCCGTCCCGTTGGCAGCCAGGGCAAGCTCCACGTCCTCGATCAGAAGGCTCGGCGCGGTGGCGCCTGCGCCCTGAACTGCGGCGATGGCGCTGTCGATGGTCGCGCGGCGGCCTCCAGCGCAGCGTATCCAGATGGTCGCGAGATGCGACTTGCCGCTGCCTTCCGGTCCCCAGAGGACCAAGCCAGGCGCACCCCAGTCCGGCCACGCATCGATCCAGGTCAAGGCGTCGGCATTCGCGGTCCCCACCACCAGATCTTCACGCGCATGGGAGGCATCGGCGCCAAGCGCCAGCGGCAATTGCCGGATCATTCCGCGCCATCGGCGCGCGCCAGCCGCCGGCCCCATTGCCAGAGGTAGGCAAAGCCGGACAGGAACGTCGTCGCTCCCGCGACATAGGCGACGGTGAGATCGATGGTCGGCTGGCCCACGCCCAAGCCGAGCCGCGCGAGGACGATCGCCACGAGGGTGATCTGGACGGCCGTGTTCACTTTGCTGACGATCAACGGGCGTGAGCGAAAATCACCGAGGATGACGTAGGCCACCATCGCCCCGCCGATGATCAGCACATCCCGGAAGACGACGAGAACGACCAGCCAGGACGGGATGTGTCCCAGGTATCCGAGCATGAGATACGAGGAGACGACGAGCGCCTTGTCCGCCAGCGGATCGAGATAGGCGCCGAACTCGGTGCGAGCGTCGAACCGCGTGGCGATCCAGCCATCCACGGCATCGGTCACGCCGGCAGCCATGAACAACCAGAAACACGCTTCGAAACGCCCCTCGAGCATCAACATGATCGCGACGGGCGCCGCCAACAGCCGCGCGAAGGAGAGGATATTGGGGAGATTGATCACTGCGCGTTCCGTTGCGGCGCCATCGGGATACCCGCGGCAGGCATTGCCAACGTCATGGTTTTGGATAATCTGCGCGCCCGCATTCAGCGCGTATCCAACCCGCTGGACTCTCGCATGAGGATGGCATGACCAGCAACGCCTCCGCGGGCCACAACGCCGGCGGCGCTCCCCAGCGTTATCGCGATGCAGGTGTCGACATCGATGCCGGTGAAGCGTTGGTCGACGCAATCAAGCCGCTGACGCGCGCGACGCGTCGACGCGGCGCCGACGCGGAGCTCGGTGGCTTCGGTGCGTTGTTCGACCTCAAGGCGGCGGGCTTCGTCGACCCGCTGCTGGTGGCGACCACCGACGGCGTAGGCACGAAACTGAAGATCGCCATCGAGTCCGGACAGCACGACCATGTCGGCGTCGACCTCGTGGCGATGTGCGTGAACGATCTCGTGGTCCAGGGTGCCGAGCCGCTGTTCTTCCTCGACTACTATGCGACGGGCCGCCTGTCGGTCGAAGCCGGCCGCGCGGTGATCGCCGGAATCGCGCGCGGTTGCGCGGAGGCAGGCTGCGCGCTGATCGGCGGCGAAACGGCTGAAATGCCCGGCATGTACGCCGATGGCGACTACGACCTCGCGGGATTCGCCGTCGGCGCGGTCGAGCGCAGCGCGTTGATCAATGGCCAGCGCGTGACGGTCGGCGATGTCGTGCTCGGGATCGCTTCATCCGGCGTCCATTCGAACGGGTTTTCGCTGGTGCGCCGGATCGTCGCGCGCGAGGGAATCGGCTGGAACGCATCCGCGCCGTTCGCGCCGGAGGCCTCGCTGGCGACCGCGCTGCTGACCCCGACTCGAATCTACGTGCGAAGCTGCCTCGCTCTGTCGCGCGCGGGCCTCGCCAGAGCGATGGCGCACATCACCGGCGGCGGACTCGTGGAGAACGTGCCGCGCGTGATTCCGGACAGCGTCTGCGTCGAGATCGATGCGCGACGCTGGCCACTGCCGCCGGTGTTTCGCTGGCTGATGAAGGCGGGCGCCGTCCCGCTCGACGAGATGACACGGGTATTCAATTGCGGCATCGGCATGGTGGTCGTTGTCGCGCCCGAGCACGCCGAACAGGCGCTCGCATTGCTGGCGGCCGAGGGCGAGACCGCGTCGGTGATCGGTCGCGTGAGCCCGCGGCCTGCTGGCCAGTCGGGCTGCGTGATCAGTCACGCAAAGGACGCTTGGCTGGGCGCATGACCCGGCTGCGCGCGGCGATCCTCATTTCGGGCCGGGGTTCGAACATGTCCTCGCTGCTGTCGGCGGCGGCGGAGACGAGCTTTCCGGCGCGCTTCGTCGCGGTCATCTCGAACCGACCTGGAGCGGCGGGATTGAGTCATGCAGCCGCGATGGGCATCCCCACGGAGACGCTGGATCACAAGCGCTTCAGCGACCGCACCGGCTTCGATGCCGAGCTCGACGCCATGTTGCGGGCCCATGGCGTCGAACTCGTCTGCCTCGCGGGGTTCATGCGTCTGCTGACGGCGCCGTTCGTGGAGCGCTGGCGCGACCGGCTCCTCAACATCCATCCTTCGCTCCTGCCGGCATTTCCCGGCCTCGACACCCATGCGCGCGCCCTCGCCGCCGGCGTTCGTTTCGCCGGCTGCACGGTGCATGTCGTCAGGCCGGAGATGGATAGCGGGCCGATCGTGGCGCAGGCCGTGGTCCCCGTCTTGCCGCGCGACGATGAAACGAGCCTGGCTGCACGCGTGCTCATCGCCGAGCATCGCCTCTATCCGTTGGCGGTCCGGATGGTCGCTGGAGGCGGCGCGCGGGTGATCGGCGAACGGGTCGTCTACGGCCAGGACCAGGGTTTCCCCGAGAGCGCGGTTCTCAGCCCGTCCCCGCGGTGACTCGCATCTCTTGCCTCTCGATGCGGTTGAGCTATAAGCCCTGTCTTGAGCGAGCACTCAGCCAGAGGCGCAACGTCATGACCAGTACACCCGACCAGGGCGACTATCCGCACGTCACGGATCATCAGTCGACCTGGGGAAATTTCTGCACGCTGGCGAAATGGGTGGCGATCGGTTCGATCATCATCCTGATTCTGATGGCGTCGTTCCTGACCGGGGATCATCGTACCACCGGTCTCTGAGCGTCCACGCGCGATACAACGAAAAGGGCCGCCTCCAACCGGGGCGGCCCTTTCGCTGTCCGGTACTGGTCGTCTTCTCAGGCGACGATTTCGTAACCCGCGAAGAAATAGGCGATCTCGGTCGCTGCGTTCTCCACGCTATCGGAGCCATGCGCCGAATTGGCCTCGATGGATTCCGCGAACTCCTTGCGGATGGTTCCTGGCGCCGCATTGGCGGGGTTGGTCGCCCCCATCACATCGCGATTCTTGGCGACCGCGTTCTCGCCCTCCAGCACCTGGACCACGACGGGGCCGGAAATCATGAAGCTGCAGAGCGAGCCGAAGAATGGGCGTTCCTTATGGACCGCATAGAACGCCTCGGCCTGCGCGCGCGTCAGCCACATCCGGCGTTGCGCGACCACGCGCAGCCCCGCAGCTTCGAGCTTGGCGTTGATCTTGCCGGTAAGATTGCGCCGCGTGGCGTCCGGCTTGATGATCGAGAATGTGCGTTCGATAGCCATGGTCTGGATTTCCTGTCTGAAGCGAAAGTTGCGGGCTTATAGCGGCGCGCGGCGCCGTCCTGCAATACGCGCCGCGGGTCAACCCGCAAGCTCCCAACTGCCACGCTCGGTTTCCTTGAAGTATTTCAAGCTGTGGCCCGCGCTCTTCCAATCCTGCCAACATGCTCGTGCCGCCGTCACGGCGGGCTCGTCGCGGCCATCAAAGAACATGCAGGCGGATGGCCATGCGGCGACATCC
>JANNTF010000314.1:0-11960 GCA_031403455.1 Alphaproteobacteria bacterium
CGCGGCCATCGATGGTGACCACTTCTGCGAGATCATCCTTGGCGGTCTTGTTCATCCGTCCGCCTTCGATGCGCGGATCCACGAAGGTGCCGAGGCCGACATGGGTGAAAAGTCCGGGTCGACCGGCGCCGATCTCGCGGAAGAGCTGCATCGCGACGCCGCCGGGAAGCACATAGGCCTCGATCTTCTCGTCGCGCGCCAGCGCCTGCATGCGCGGCGACCATACCCAGTGCCCGCCGATCACGCGCTTCACCATGCCTTCATGGGCAAAGCAGTTCATGCCGCGCGATTTGCGATCACCGATGCCCAGGGCATGGATCGCCGTCAGCGCGCGGGGGTGACCGGTGGCGAGGAAGCGGCGCTCGACCGCCGCGAACAGGCACGAGGCCTCGACCAAACCGCCGCCGCCGCCGATCAACGCGACGGTGTCGCCGTCCTTGATGAGGGAAACGGCGGCATCGGCCGTCGTGAACTTGTCGATCGTCACCGCTGATCCTTCTCTGCGCTAGGCCTGCGGTGGAGCCCGGTACTGGGCTTCGAGGCCCTTCACCAGCGCGATCATGGTGTCGATCGTCGGCGTGGCGATGCCGTGCTTGCGGGCCAGTCGCGCGACGGCGCCGTGGATGGTGTCGATCTCGGTCCGGCGGCGACGGATGATGTCCTCGCGCATCGAGGATTTGCTGTTGCCCGTGCCGCCCCCCGTCGTGACGACCAGCTTCATCAGGACCTCGCGCGCCTCGGCGACGTCGAGGACGACACCCTCGGCCTTGGCGACCGCAGCGGCCTCGTCGACGCTGCGAAACACGATCTCGCGCAGCGCCGGTACCGCCATGATCTCGAAGGAGCGGAAATCGGTGACGGCCGAGATCGCGCCCAGTGCCACGTTGCCAAGCAGCTTCTTCCACTTGTCGCGCTTGATGTCGGCGCTGGCGCCGGTGTTCAAGCCGTGGCGCGTGAAACTCGCGGCGATCGCGGTCGCCCGCGGCGACATGCCGCCGCCCATCTCGCCGATGTAAGTGGGCAGATCGCCGCCATTGCGCACCATGCCGGGCGCCTCGACGAGGCCGGCCTGGGCGGTCAGTCCGCCCAGGACATTCGCGCTACCCAGGACATCCGCGAGAGCCTCCTCGTTGCCCAGCCCGTTCTGGAACGAGATCGCGACCGTTCCGCCACCGAACAGATGCTTGACGCTGCGCGCGGCGGCCTCATTCGCGAATGCCTTGCTCTGGAACAGGACGACATCGGCGGCGCGGATCGTGCCGGCGTCCGCCGTCGCCTTGATCGGGATGAAGCGGTCGCCGCCGACACCGACCATGTGCAGCCCCTTGGCCCGGATCGCCGCGACATGCTCGGCCCAGACATCGACGAGCGTGACGTCGAGGCCGCCCTCCGCGAGCAATCCGCCGAACAGCCCGCCCATGGCGCCGGCGCCGACGACGACGACAATCGGTCTGTCGAAAGCCATTACGCGCGCTCCGTCGACGGGGGCTTCAATGCATTCATGTCGTGGTCAGGAAGGCGCGCACATCCGCGTCGCCCATCTCCTTGCCGAGATAGGCCTCGATGACCGCGTGATCTTCCTTGATCGCGGCGGGCGGGCCTTCGGCGATCTTCTCGCCGTGATCGAGCACCGTCACCGTCTCGCAGGTTTCCATCACGACCTTGAGAATGTGCTCGATGATCACGACGGTCAGGCCGAAGCGCTGCTTCAGCGCCACGACCGTTTCCAACAGCTTGTCGACATTGATGGGCGAGAGGCCCGCGGCCGGCTCGTCGAGCATCAGCAGCTTGGGCCGCATCGCGATGGCGCGGCCAAGCGCGAGCAGCCGGCGTTGGCCGATCGACATCTCGCCGGCGGGCGTGTCGGCGTAATCGGCGAGACCGATGAAGGCGAGCAGTTCCATCATCTCCTGACGCACGCGGCGCTCCTCGGCCCATACGCCCGGCGTGCCGATGACGGCGGCGACGCTGGTGTAGCGCGTATGCGTATGGTGGCCGATGAGAAGGTTCTCGATCACGCTCATGCCGCCGAAGATCCGCAGCATCTGGAACGTGCGCGCGATGCCGCGCTTGGCGATCTCATGCGGCTCGCGGCCGGTGATGTCCTCGCCGTCGAAAATGACGCTGCCACCGTCCGGCTTGTAGACGCCGGAGACGAGATTGAAGAACGTGCTCTTGCCCGAGCCGTTCGGCCCGATGATGCCGCGGATTTCGCCCGGCCGCACCGCGAGGTTCATGCTCGCGACGGCGGTGAGGCCGCCGAAACGCTTGGTCAGATTCCTGGTCTCAAGCAGCATTGGATCTCGCGCGGCGAATCGCCACGAACCGCTTCTTGACGATGTACTGGTCGATGATGCCGCCGATGCCGCGCGGCATGAACATCACCGTCAACACGATGATCGAGCCATAGATGAGCATCCGGTACTCGTAATAGTCGGCCGTGCGTTCATTGATGATCGTCACCACGACGGCACCGATCACGCCGCCCCAGATGTGGCCGATGCCGCCGAAGACGACCATCAGCAGCAGTGTGACCATCTCCGTCAGCGTGTAGTTGTTCGGGTGCAGGAACCCCGGATGCATGTGCGCCTGGAGGCTTCCGGCGCAGCCGGCGTAGAGCGCACTCAGCACGAAGGCGATCACCTTGTGCTTGCGCACGTTGACGCCTGTCGCCGCCGCGGCCAGCGCGTCCTCGCGCACCGCCTTGAACGCACGCCCGATATCGGAGCGCAGGATGCTGAAGGAGAAATAGAGGCCGATCAGCGCCAGCGGCATCACGACGTAGAAATACGAGCGGTGCCCGTCGAGCGCGAAGCTGCCGAGGAAGGGTGGCGGGATGTTCTCGTAGCCGATCGATGCGCCGAGCGGTTCGGTCACCGAGATCACGATGCGCACGGACTCGCCGAGCCCCAGCGTGGCGAGCGCGAGATAGGCGCCTTCGAGCCGGAAGGAGGGGATGCCGATCATGGCGCCGGCCGCGGCGGTGATCAGCATCGCGCTCGGCAGCGCCAGCCAGAACGGCATGCCGAGCTTGGTCGCGCAGACCGCCGACGAATAGGCGCCGATCGCTGTGAGCGCGATATGCCCGACAGTCACCTGTCCGGCGAAGCCTTTCACGATATTGAGACCGACCGCGAGGATGACGTTGATCATCATCACGTTGAGTATGTACTGCTGATACGCGTTCATCGTCAGCAGCGGCAACGGCAGGAGCAGCACCAGGCCGATCACCCAGGGGACGACCGGGTGGATCGCCACGAGGCGCGCCAGCATGCCTGGAGGGGGAGACGCGGGATTGGCGTCTTTGTCGACGGCTGCGCTCAAGGACTCAACTCTTGTCAAAAAGAAGAGCGCCCCGCCGATCGCTCACGGCGAACGGCGTGGCGCCCGTGTCGGTCAGATCTTACAGCCCGAAATCCGCAGCGAAGGAAACGCGTGCCAGCAGGGCCATGTCGTAATCCTTGCCACCCTTCGTGTACTCGACGAGGATTCCCGTGCGGTTGCCGTCACGGCATTGCGGCGTCGGATCGGCGCAGAAGCTGATCGGGCCGGAAGCGAGGCCGCTATAGTCCTTGATCGAGGCCAGCGCGTCGCGGATCGCGGTACGGTCAGCCTTGAGCGTTGCTTCCGTCAGCCCCAGGGTCGCACGCCCGAGTGCGAACTTGATGAGCTGTGCGGTCTCATAGGCTTGGCTGAAATCATGGTCAGGGCAGCGAATCTTGTACTTTTCCTGCACCATCTTCACGAAGGCCTGCGCGATCGGCCGCTCGTCCTTGCAAGTGAAGGCCGCGGCAAAGGTCAGGCCCTTGGCCGCATCGCCGGCCAGCTCCGGCACCGGCGCGTTGGAGGCGGCGGACGCCGCGACGCGACGCACCCGTGCGGGGATTCCCACTTCGTAGGATTGCTGCGTGATGCGCGCGATCGCATCGGACTGGCCGCCGATGGCGAGCACGTCCGGGTTGAGCGACTTGATCTTCAGGAGATGCGAGCGGAAATCGAGATCCGTCTCCTGCATCTGGGTCTCGTAGGCCGGCTCGACATTGTAGGTGCTGCGCATGAAGGACATGTAGTCCTTGGCGAAGCCGATGCCCGCGCCGTCCGTCGTGAAGAGATAGGCGACTTTCTTGCCGACATTCTCCGCCAGGTATTTCGCGTGGACGGAGGCATAGAAGCGCTCGGACACCGCGGTGCGGAAGACCCAGGCGCTGCCCTTCTTGGTGATGTTGGCGTTGGTGGAATGCGGCACGATCTGCGGCACTTCTTCCTTCGCGGTGATGTCGACCATCGGCAGCGACACGGAGCTGCAGGTCGAGCCCATCACGAGATGGACCTTGTGCTGATGGATGAAGCGATTGACGTTCGCGACGCCCTTGTCGGGCTTGCATTCGTCGTCGAGCAGGATGACTTCGATCTTCTTGCCGTTGATGCCGCCGGTCGCGTTGACGGCCTCCAGCTCATCCTTCGCCATCTGGCCGTATCTCAGGCCGTTCTCGACGATCATGCGTATCGTGATGCCCACGCGGATCACGCCATCCTGTTGCGCCGCCGCCGGTGCGCCGGTCATGCCCAGCGACAACAACGCGGCGATCGGTGCGAGCGACGCACGCTTGACGAAGCGATTCATTGGCTATTCCCTCCCATTGAGTCTTTGACGAGACCGGCTCTTTCAAACCTTGGCCTATGCCCTTAGCCTAGCCGACGGATGGGCCAAATGCCCAGCATGCTTGCGAGGGGAAGTTCAGGAATGCTGCACGTTGACGGCGTGGTCGGAGGCTATGGCAGCATCCAGATCCTCAATGGCGCCAGCCTCAAAGTCGACCGCAACCAGATTGCCGCGCTGCTCGGGGGCAATGGGACCGGCAAGTCGACCCTGCTCAAGGCGATTTCCGGTCTCATCCAGCCCTGGCAGGGTTCGATCAGCTTTGACGGTCAGCGCATCGATGGAATGCGGCCTGACCTGATCGTGCGCCAGGGCCTGGTGCAGGTCACCCAGGGCAAGGAATCGTACCCTGCGATGACGGTCGAGGAGAATCTCCGGCTCGGCGCCTATGTGGTTAGCGATCGCGCGAAGGCCCGCCGCGCCCTCGATCGTGTGTTCACCTATTTCCCGATCCTGAAGGACAGGCGCAGCCAGCTCTCGGGCACGCTCTCCGGCGGTCAATTGCAGATGCTCTGCATCGGCCGCGGCCTGATGTCGGAGCCCAAGATGATCATGCTCGATGAGCCCAGCGCCGCGCTGGCGCCGCAGATCGTGCTCGACATCTTCCGGACGATTCATCGCATCTCGCGCGACGGGATGACCGTGCTGATGGTCGAGCAGAACGTCCGCATGGCGCTCTTGCTCGCCGGATACGGATACGTCATCAAGGACGGCGTGATCCATATCGAAGGTCCGTCGGAACAGTTGATCCACGACGACAACGTGCGGCTGTCCTATCTCGGCGGTACGGTCGCGGATCGCGATGCAGGCCTGAGCATGCGCCGCTAGGCGCCAGCCCAGCAGACGAAAACGGTCATCAGAACCGGACGGGAGGGCAGGGGCGCGTGCAGTATTTCATCGATCTCGTGATCGTCGGTCTGTCGATCGGCCTGGTGTACGGGCTGGTTGCGCTCGGCATCTCGCTCATTTTCTCCGGGCTCGACATCGTCCATTTCGCGCATGGCGAGATTTACATGATCGGCGCCTTCATCGGCCTCACGCTGTTCCAGCAGTTGGGGCTCGATTATGTCTCGACCCTGCTGCTTGCCATCGCACTGACTGGACTGGTTGGGGTCATTCTGGAGCGCGTGTTCTATCGCCGCCTGACCCGCGCCGGTGGCGGCTATACGGTCGCCGGCATGGGGATGGTGATTGCCGGCTTCGGCATGTCCATCGCGTTGCAGAATGCGGCCTATCTGGTCTGGGGACCGAAGGCGCTGCCCTTTCCGGTGCCCTATGGCATGCCCCTGGAATTCGGCGATCTGGTCCTGCCGCGCTCCTATCTCTGGATCCTCGTCACCTCGGTGACGCTGATGGCGGTGCTGCACGTCTTCCTCAAGAAGACGCGCTATGGCCTCGCCATCCGCGCCGTCGCTCACAACAAGGAAATCGCCTATTTGATGGGCGTGAACGTACCGCTGATGATCTCGATGATCTTCGGCATCGGCTGCGCGCTCGGCGCGGCCGCCGGCGTGCTGATCGGCCCGATCAACTATGTGCAGGTGCAGATGGGCATCAGCGTGGTGATCAAGGCGTTCGCCGCCGCGGTCGTTGGCGGGTTTGGCAGCCTGCCTGGCGCGGTGCTGGGCGGGCTCCTGGTCGGCGTGACCGAGAGCCTCGGCGCGGGCTACGTCTCGGGCACCTACAAGGACGTCTACGCATTTCTCCTGCTGATCACCGTGATGATGGTGAAGCCGTCGGGCATCCTCGGCATCGAGGCGAAGGTCAAAGCCTGAGATCGCTCAGACGAGCGTCAGGCGCAAGGTCGCGAGATCGGCGAAGCGGACAACGAGGGTCTGGCCGGCCCTGATCGGCGTCGGCAGCGTGAGCGAACCGGTCAGCACGACATCGCCGATGGCGAGCGACACACCGCGGGCACGCAGGTCATTCAACGTCTCCGCGAGAATGACCAGTGGATCGCGGCGATAGGCGCCCGAATAGGCTTGGATGCTCGGGCTGTCGTCGATGCGCGCGTCGATCGGCATGGTCTCGAAGGCGAGATCCCGCCACGCTTTGATGGCTGGTCCGATCACCGCGCCGCCACCCGAGCCATTGTCGGCGATGCCGTCGAAGCTGCGCGCCGTGCGATTGCCGGTGCCTGGGGCATAGCGGCTGCCGGCGAGTTCGACCGCGGGATGGAACGTCACCGAATTCGCGATCCCCTCCGCCGTGAAGGCGCCGCGGGGATCATCCAATCCACGTGTCAGGCGGAAGGCGAATTCGCATTCGAGCTTCACGCCCGGATAGAGCCGCGCCGGAACCTGCGCCGGGCTCTGATAGAGACGATCGGCGAAGATCCGGCCGGGCAGCGGGCCGTCATGGCCTTCGAAGATCTGCACCGCGCGCACCGTCGCGCCGACCTTCCAGCCCGCGACGCGGCCGCCGATCAACTCGGCCATCCGGTTCTGGACTTCGTAGGCCTCCGCGCGGGTCGTCGGTGCGCCATCGGCGCCCGGCAAGGGAACGTTGCCGCCGGTCTGCCAGGCCGTCGCAAGATCGCGCGCCAAGCGTTCGAATTTCTCGTTCATGGAATCTCCTCCGATGTGGATCAATATGTCGCGCGTCCGCCGGTGATGTCGAACACGAAACCCGTCGTGAAACTGCAAGCCGGGCTCGCGATCCAGGCCGCCAGCTCGGCGACCTCGTCGATCTGCACGAGGCGGCCCATCGGGATCTTCGCCTTCATGCGAGTGATGTGATCCTCCGTCATGTCCTTGAGCAGATCCGTCTCGGTCATCGCCGGCGCGATGCAATTCACGGTCACGCCGGCATCGGTCAGCTCCTTGGTCAGCGCCTTCGAGAAGCCGATCACGCCAGCCTTCGCCGCCGAATAGGCGCTGATGTACGGCACGCCTTCCTTGCCAGCGACCGAGGCGATCGTGACGATGCGCCCGTATTTGTGCTCGCGCATGTGCTTGGCTGCGAGGCGGCTGGCGTAAAACACCGCTGTCATGTCGATCGCGACCACGCGGTCCCAATCCTCGAGCGGATACTCCCAGCTCGGCGCGATCGGCCCGTTGATCCCGGCGTTGTTGACGAGGATATGGATCTGGCCGAGCGCCGCGACCGCGGCATTGAAGGCCTGCTCGATCGCCGGATAGCTCGATACATCGACGATCTGCGCCATCGCCGGGGTAAAGCCGGTCGCGCCGGCCTGTAGCGGCGCGAGGTCACGGTCCCAGATCACGACCCGCGCGCCGCGCGCGGCGAGCAGCTTCGCGATACCGAGCCCGATGCCGCGCGCCGCGCCGGTGACGATTGCGGTCTGCCCGTCGAGTCTGGTCTTCATGACCCCGTTCCTCCGCTCAGCCGCTGTTCTTGACCCATTTCAGGACATGCGTCCCCACGGCGACCAGCGTGCCGTCCTGGTTCTTGATCGTGATGTCACCGGTAGAGCGCCGCCGTTCCGGATCGATGGCGCTGATCGTGTACTCGACGGTGATCGTGTCGCCGAAGAACACCGGGGCGAGGAAGCGGATGCGGTCGTAGCCGAGCGAGACCGGGGTCTCGTCGGCGCCCTCGCGGGTGCCTGCGATGACGAGCGTGGACGCGGTGGACATATAGCCGACCATCAGCGCGCCATGCGCCTGCAGCCGGCCGTAGGTGGATTTCTCCATGTAGGATTTGTTGACGTGGTTGGGCGAGAGATCGCCGGTGATGCCGGCGAAGCTGTAGACGTCGTATTCGCCGACGGTCTTGGAGAAGCGCGCGCTGTCTCCGATCTTCACGTAGAACTCGGTCATTCCTGCACTCCCCGTTGAATTCCCTGGCTCAGCGCCCTTGCCAGCGCGGCGGACGCTTCTCGACGAAGGCGCGCTGACCTTCCCGAGCATCCTCGCTCGCGAGCATGCGCTCGGCCGCCTCATAGCGTGCCTGCAGCGCCGCCGCGAGATCGGGCATCGCGAGGCTCTGCAGCATGACCTGCTTCGAGGCCGCGATGGCGAGCGGCGCGCCGGCCACGATGCTCTCGGCCATCGCGCGCGTGCGCGCCTTCAGCTCCGCACGCGGCACGACCGCATTGATCAGGCCGATGCGCTGCGCCTCTCCGGCATCGAAGCGTCGCCCGGTGAGCACGAGCTCCATCGCGTGCTTGAGCGGCAGCTGGCGGGCCAGCCGCTGCAACCCGCCGCCGCCCAGCGCTGCCAGCCCGACGCGCGGCTCGGGCAGCGCAAACTGTGCGTGGTCTGCGGCGATGGCGAGATCGCACGCGGCGACGATCTCCACGCCGCCGCCCAACGCCAGCCCGTTCACCGCGGCGATCACCGGCTTCATCAGATCGAAGCGATGGGTGATGCCGCCGAAGCCCGTCGGCGGATGATCGTCGGCGTTGGTCTGCGCCCGCATCTTCAGATCGCTGCCGACGCAGAAGGCGCGCTCACCCGCGGCGGTGAGGATTGCGACGCGCAGCGTGGCGTCCGCAGCGAAACCATCGAAGGCCTCGTGCAGCGCGCGGTGCGTGGCCGGATCGAGCGCGTTGAGCGATGCCGGGCGATTGATCGTGATCCAGAGGATCGCGCCGTCGCGCGCGACGAGGCAGCTGTCCATCGCGCTCATCGCAGCCGGCGGCGCCTCACGTCGCCTTGGCCTTCTTCAGCAGCATCGCCATGCCTTCGACCGCCAGCGGATAACCCTCGGCGCCGAAACCGCTCATCATCGCCGTCGCGGCGAAAGTGACGTAGGAGAAATGCCGGAACGATTCGCGCTGATGCGGATTGGTGATGTGCAATTCGACGATCGGTCCCTTGAAGTTCTTCAGCGCGTCGAGGACGGCGAGCGATGTGTGGGTCAAGGCGGCTGCGTTGATGATGATGCCATCGGCCTTCTTGATGGCCTCGTGGATCCAGTCGACCATCTGCGCCTCGCTGTTGGTCTGGCGCAGGTCGGTCTTCAGGCCGAGCGCCTTGCCGCGCGCCGCGCACATGTTCGCGACGTCGGCGAGCGTGGTCGACCCGTAGAGATGCGGCTCGCGCGTACCCAGCAGATTGAGATTGGGTCCATTGAGAATGTAGATCGGCTTGGCCATGGCGTCCCTCCGTTTGGCGGCCTCCGACCCTAGTCGCTCATCCGGCCGCCGCAAGTGCTCAAAATGCGGGGAGTGATGCGCCCGGCGTCGCGCCGTCCCAATCCGCGCGGGCGCCGGGTCCGGCACGCAGGAAGTCACGCGTTGATTTGACCATCAACGCGGCACGCGCATCGGCGCTCAGCGCGGGGAACTGACTGGCGATCGGCAGCTCGACGCCGAACGGGATGTCGGCGGGAAGCGCGTCGATCAGCGACCACAGCGGCAATCCTCCGGCGCCCGGCAGGAGCCGGTGGGTACGCGCCTCGATGACGAGCTCCTCGGCGGCAGGGGCAAGATTTGGCGCATCGCAGAGCTGGAATGTTCCGAGCAGGGACGGATCGATCGACTTCAGCTGGGCGATGTCGCTGCCCGAGCGGAAGAAATGCAAGGCATCGACGAGGATATGCGCATTGGGGCGTCGCACGCGCGTGACGACGTCCACTGCATCGGCCAGCGACTTCACCGGCCGAAACGGCATGAACTCCAGATCGATCGCGATGCCGTAGCCGCGCGCCAGATCGCAGAGCTCGGCCATGCGCTCGGCGACCACCGCGAAATCGGGATCGCTGCCGGCGACCGCCAGTCGGGAGGCGCCGAGCTCGGCGCCCGTCTCGAGCATCGGCTCGAACTGCCGGATCCGGGTTTCACGCGACAGCGAGATCATCTCGACATAGAGAACGGACACGCCGGTATCCGCCATGCGTCGACGCGTCTGCGCCAAGTCGGCCGTCGACCGCAGCGTGTACTCCACGCCGCCTGGCATCGCCGCGTTGGTGCGGATGCCGACGGACGCAAATCCGGCCTGCGCGACGAGATCGATCAGCGCCGGCGGCCCGACATCGAGTTCGCTGAGATGGGCGAAAGAAAGCGGGGTTTCGATCAAAAGAATGTCCTCGGCAGCAGCGTGACCGTCCACGGGTTGAAGGCGACGAACAGCACGACGACGAGCCAGGCGCAGGTGAAGGGCGTCATGCCGCGGAAGGAGTCGGAGAAGGTGATACCCGCGATCTTGCCGGCCACCATGGCGAGGATACCGACCGGGGGCGTGACCGCGCCGAGCACGAGCATCATGATCGTCACGATGCCGAAATGCGTCGGGTCGAAGCCGAAACGCGCGATGATCGGCGCCATGATCGGGACGGTGATGATCAGCGCCGGCGTCGGCTCGAGGAAGGTTCCGAGCAGGACGTAGAAGACGATCAGGATCAGCAGCGCCTGGCTGGGGTCGTCGGTGATCGACAGGATGGCGGTCAGCGCCACCTGGGCGATGCCCTCGCGCGCCAGGATCCAGCTGAAGACGGCGGCGCCGCTCAGCGTGATGAGGACCGTCGCGGCGGTCAGCGTGGCGCCGAGCATGCCGCGATAGAGTCCAGCGAGCGAATGACCTCGGGTCATCATGCCGAACAGCAGCGCGTAGACGACGGCGAAACCGCCGGCCTCGGTCGGCGTGAAGATTCCGGATGTGATGCCGCCGACGATCATGACCGGCATGATCGCCGCGGGCAGGGCGCGGCGCGTGGCCCGCGCGCGCTCGGCTCCCGACGCGCGCGGCAGGGGCGCTGCCCCGACGCGCGGCGCGATCAGCCAGGTCACGCCCATCAAGGCGATTCCGGCAATCACGCCTGGAATGATTCCGCCCAGGAACAATGCGCCGACCGAGACGCCGGTGATCGAGCCATAGACCACGGCGATCATGCTGGGCGGGATGATCGGCGCCATCATCGACGCGCAGGCGGTGACGGCCGCCGCGAAGCTCGGCCGATAGCCTTGCTTGCGCATCGCCGGAATCATGATCGAGCCGATCGCGACGAGATCGGCGAGCGCGGAACCCGAGATCGCCGCCATGAACATGTTCGACAGGATGTTCGCCTGCGCCAAGCCGCCGCGCAGATGGCCCATCATCGCGCGCGAGAAATCGACCAGCCGCAGCGTGATCCCGCTGGCCGACATCAATTCGCCGGCGAGCACGAAGAGCGGTACGGCGAGCAGCGAGAAACTGTCGATGGCGTCGAAGTAGCGCTGCGCCACCAGCACGATCGACACGGTTCCGCCGAGCCACAGCACGAGCGCGCCGGACGCGGCCATCGACACGCCGATCGGAATGCCCAGGAACAGCAGCACGCAGAAGCTGCCGAAGAGGAGCGACAAGGTCACGACGAGCGCGCTCCCGGGGCCGTCGCTAGAGCGACGTGTCGATGT
>JANNTF010000315.1:0-9867 GCA_031403455.1 Alphaproteobacteria bacterium
TGGCCAGGGTCATGGAGCAATCTTCGGGAGCTTGAGCACGGGCGGCTCGAGGGACGGGAAACGTAACCAAGCCGAGATGAGGCGAGGCGAGCGGAAAAAAGCAGCGCAACGAAGAACCGGTGAGCGAAAGGAAGACGATGAACACGGGGTATCGTGCGTTCGTCCTTCGGACCGAAGCTGCCGAATCCGTCGCCCCAACGACACTCGTCAATATTGCACGCAGGCGCACGAGGCGTCCACAGTTGGAGCCGCCAACTCTTTGATTCGGAAAGCCGGATGGCTGCCCAGTCGCGCGACTGCGGATCGCCGGCAAAGCGGTGGCCATCCGCGCCGACGACAAGTCGACGCGCATACTGCAGAGGCGACGGTGCATGGCGCGAAGCTGCAACACGCCATGCACCCTCAGGTCTCGTCGTCGGGTTTTTGAGCGCAGCTTGGCGGTCCGCGCGAAAACCCTGAAAACACGTGATGCGCGCCGATGCGAACCCGCTCAAGCACAACCGGCGGGTTCCCGTAACTGGTTCGCGCAGCGCCGGAATTCGTCGCGACGCGGCGCGCGATTCAAGCTCCGATCGATGCGTTTGCTGCGCTGCAAAAATAGTTAATGACGCCGATAGGGTTACGCTGCAACTGACTGTTATAAAATGGAATAGTCGGTTTCCTGGCCGCCTTTACTGGAATCTGTCGCAACCCCGCTGCAGGCTACTGGCTACTCAGCGATTTCAGGCCTTTTCTTGGTCCCGTAACAAAATCTGTTGCTGGGCTCGGGGGGTTCTGTTCAACATCTGGTAATCAACCTCGTCCGGCACACAGCATTTGGTGCCCGTCAGCGTGGTCAGTCGTGGAGTGCGCTTGCTGTTCCGACGACTCGCCCCAGCGGGAACGAAGTCTGCGTCGACGCCGAGGGAATCCATAACCGACCCCGAAAGCGGAGACTTGAGCAATGCGGATCGTCCGGCGCTTCACCAGCCAAGATCAAGACGCGTACGCCGCCATCGCATTCACGACGACCAATTCTGAGATCCGCAATCCAGACGGTTCCGTGGTGTTCCAGGCGCGTGACATCGAGGTACCGGCGCAATGGTCGCAGGTTGCGAGCGACGTCCTCGCGCAGAAATATTTCCGCAAGCGCGGGGTGCCGAGCAAACGCAAGCCGGTGAGCGAGCCCAACGTGCCCGCTTGGCTCTGGCGCCAGCAGCCAGATGATGACGCGCTTGCTGCGCTACCAGAGCAACAGCGCTGGCGTGGCGAAGCGTCGGCCAAAGAGGTGTTCGACCGGCTCGCGGGTACGTGGACCTATTGGGGATGGAAGGGCGGGTATTTCGATACCGAGGCGGATGCGCGCGCCTATTTCGACGAAATGCGCTTCATGCTCGCGGCGCAGATCGCGGCGCCGAATTCACCGCAATGGTTCAACACGGGCCTGCACTGGGCCTATGGCATCGATGGTCCCGGTCAAGGCCACTACTACGTCGATTTCAAGACCGGCGACCTGACGAAATCCGCTTCGGCCTATGAGCACCCGCAGCCGCATGCCTGCTTCATCCAATCCGTCGCCGACGACCTCGTCAACGAGGGCGGGATCATGGATCTCTGGGTGCGCGAGGCGCGGCTGTTCAAATATGGCTCCGGCACCGGGTCGAATTTCTCAAAGCTGCGCGGCGAGGGCGAACGACTCTCGGGTGGCGGCAAATCGTCCGGGCTGATGAGCTTCCTCAAGATCGGCGACCGGGCGGCCGGCGCTATCAAGTCGGGCGGCACGACACGTCGCGCCGCGAAAATGGTCACCGTGGACATCGACCACCCGGATATCGAGCAGTACATCAACTGGAAAGTGCTCGAGGAGCAGAAGGTCGCCGCACTCGTCGCCGGCTCCAAGCTCTGCAACAAGCACCTCAACGCCATCATGGCGGCGTGCGATGCCAGTGCGGGTGATTCGGGTTTCGACCCCAAGGCGAACAAGATCTTGCGTCAGGCGATGGCCGGCGCTCGCCGTGCCCTGATCCCCGAGAACTACGTCCAGCGCGTCATCGAGTTCGCGAAGCAGGGATACCGGTCGATCGACTTCCCCGTCTACAACACGGATTGGGATTCGGAAGCCTATCTCACGGTCTCCGGCCAGAACTCGAACAATTCCGTTCGCGTCACCAATGCATTCCTGGATGCCGTCGGCGCGGATGGCGACTGGAACCTCACGCGTCGCACCGACGGCAAGCACTACAAGACCGTCAAGGCGAAGGAGCTCTGGGAGGACATCGCGCACGCCGCATGGGCGTCGGCGGATCCCGGGCTGCAATACGACACCACGATCAACGAGTGGCACACCTGCCCCGCCTCGGGCCGCATCAACGCTTCGAATCCGTGCTCCGAGTACATGTTCCTCGACGACACCGCGTGCAATCTCGCCTCGATCAACTTGCTCACGCTGCGTAAGGCCGATGGGCGGTTCGATATCCCCGCATTCGAACACGCCTGCCGTCTGTGGACGATCACGCTCGAGATCTCCGTGCTGATGGCGCAGTTCCCGTCGCGCGAGATCGCGCAACTCTCCTACGAATTCCGCACCCTCGGGCTCGGCTTCGCCAATATCGGTGGGTTGCTGATGGCGATGGGATTGCCCTACGACAGCGATGAGGGTCGTGCGATCTGCGCGACCATGTCGGCAATCATGACCGGCGTCGCCTACGCCACCTCGGCCGAGATGGCCGAGGAGCTCGGACCGTTCCCGGGCTATGAGCCGAATCGCGAGCACATGCTGCGGGTGATCCGCAATCACCGCCGCGCGGCCCATGGCACGACACCGGAATATGAAGGCCTCGCGATCAAGCCGGTCGCCATCCGCGCCGAGCATTGCCCGGACCGGGCGCTGGTCGACGCGGCGCGCCGGGCCTGGGATCAGGCGCTCACGTTGGGCGAGCATCACGGCTACCGCAACGCGCAGGCAACGGTGATCGCGCCCACGGGTACGATCGGCCTCGTGATGGATTGCGATACGACCGGCATCGAGCCCGATTTCGCGCTCGTGAAGTTCAAGAAGCTTGCGGGGGGTGGATATTTCAAGATCATCAACCGGGTCGTGCCCGCCGCGCTCAAGACGCTCGGCTATGCGGCGGCGCAGATCGACGAGATCATCGGCTATGTCGTTGGACATGGGACGCTGAACGGCGCGCCGGCCATCGGGCACGATGCGCTGCGGGCCAAGGGTTTCGGCGAGGCCCAGCTCCAGCAGCTGGAGACTGCGCTCAAGACCGCGTTCGACGTCAAGTTCGCGTTCAACAAATGGACGCTCGGCGAGGAGTTCTGCGTCCGCGTACTCGGCCTGACCAAGGCGCGGATCGAGGATGTCAACTTCGACATGCTCACCAGCCTTGGCTTCACGAAATCCGACATCGAGACGGCCAACACCTATTGCTGCGGTTCGATGACCCTCGAAGGCGCACCGTATCTGCGCGACGAGCATCTGCCGGTCTTCGACTGCGCAAACCCGTGCGGTCGCAGCGGCAAGCGGTTCCTCTCGGTCGAGAGCCACATCCGAATGATGGCGGCGGCGCAGCCCTTCATTTCCGGCGCGATCTCGAAGACGATCAACATGCCCAACAACGCGACCGTCGACGAGTGCAAGCACGCGTACATGATGTCGTGGCAGCTCGGCCTGAAGGCCAATGCGCTCTACCGCGACGGCTCGAAGCTCTCGCAGCCGCTGGCTGCGCTCGTCGGCGACGATGATGCCTTCGACATGGCCGAGGAGATCTCAGCCGCACCCGTAGCCGCCAAGGTGACCACGGTCGTCGAGCGTATCGTGGAGCGCATCGTCGAGAAGGTGATGATCGCCGAACGCCAGCGCCTGCCCAATCGCCGCAAGGGCTACACGCAGAAGGCCAATGTCGGCGGCCACAAGGTGTATCTGCGCACCGGCGAATACGAGGACGGCCAGATCGGCGAGATCTTCATCGACATGCACAAGGAAGGCGCCGCCTTCCGCTCGCTGATGAACAATTTCGCGATCGCCGTGTCGATCGGCATGCAATACGGCGTGCCGCTCGAGGAATTCGTGGAAGCCTTCACCTTCACGCGCTTCGAGCCCAACGGCGTCGTGCAGGGCAACGACACGATCAAGAACGCGACGTCGATCCTCGACTACGTGTTCCGCGAACTCGCGATCAGCTATCTCGGCCGCGACGATCTCGCCCATGTGCTGACCGAGGATCTCGAGCCCGACACGACGGGCAAGGGTCCTGGCGATTCGACCCTGCCGGTCCCGGGAACGGCGGCGGCCTCGGCAGCACTGGATAGCCTGAAGAAGGTCGCATCGACGGGTTTCGTGCGTCAGCGCTTCCGCGTTCTCGATGGCGGCTCGCGCAATGTGACGGCGCAAGCCAGTCTGCAGGTGGGCGACATCGCCGTCGCGGAGCGCCAGACCGATACGGCCACGGAGACCCAGGCGCGCGAGCCGATCGGCTTCGCCATCGAGGCCACGGAAACGCTCGAAGCATCGGTGACCGCGGTCTATGCAGCGCGGCCGGCCAAGGATGCGGTGACCAAGGTCCGCGAAGCCAGGATGATGGGCTTCACCGGCGATGCCTGCAGCGAGTGCGGCTCGATGAAGATGGTCCGCAACGGCACCTGCACGAAATGCGCCGATTGCGGTTCCACGACAGGGTGTTCGTGACGGCTGGCTAAGCCGGTTCGGCAGCGCCGATGAAGCCGCCGGATTGGCGCTGCCAGAGCCGCGCGTAGGGCCCGCCGGCAACGAGCAATTCGGCATGCGTGCCGATCTCCACGATGCGGCCCTGGTCGAGCACGACCAGGCGGTCCATGCGCGCGATCGTCGATAGGCGATGCGCGATGGCGATCACGGTCTTGCCGTCCATCAGCCCGGCGAGCTGTTCCTGGATCGCCGCCTCGATCTCGCTGTCGAGGGCCGAGGTCGCCTCGTCGAGGATCAGGATCGGCGCGTTCTTCAGGATCACCCGCGCGATCGCGACGCGCTGGCGCTGACCGCCGGAGAGCTTCACACCGCGTTCGCCGACATGCGCCTCGTAGCCGTGCCGCTCCTTCCAATCCTCGAGGGCGAGGATGAAGTCATGCGCCTGCGCGCGCTTGGCGGCGGCGATCACCTCGGCGTCGGTCGCTTCCGGCCGGCCATAGCGGATGTTGTCGCCGATCGAGCGATGCAGCAGCGACGTGTCTTGCGTGACCACGGCGATCTGCGCGCGCAGGCTGGCCTGCGTCACGCGCACGATGTCCTGGTCGTCGACCAGGATGCGGCCGCCCTCGGGCTGGAAGAAGCCGAGCAGCAGATTGACGAGCGTCGATTTGCCGGCGCCCGACGGTCCGACGAGACCGACACGCTCGCCCGCCGCGATGGACAGGCTCAGACCATGGATGACGCCGCTGCGCTGGCCATAGGCGAAGCGCACATCGTCGAAGCGGATCGCGCCGGCGCGCACCTGCAATGCCGGTGCGTCGGTCGGATCGGCGAGATCGATCGGCTCCGCGATCGACCGCATCCCCTCCTGCACCACGCCGATATTCTCGAAGATCCCGGTCACCATGAAGGCGACCCAGCCAGCGATGTTCACGATCTGCCAGACCAGCGGCAAGGCAGTCGCGAAGGCGGCGCCGGTGAGATCGCCTTGCCGCCACAGCCACACCCCGACGGCGCCGGTCGCGACCACCATGCAGGCATTGAGCGTGGAGAGGCAGAGCCCGAAACCGGTCTGCATGCGCAGCATCGCGAGCACGGTGCCGGTATGCGCGTCGATGGCGCCGCGGACATATTCGTCCTCGTCGGTCGGCCGCGCGAAGAGCTTCACGGTCTGGATGTTCGTGTAGGTATCGACGATGCGCCCGATCAGCCATGAGCGCGTCTCCGATTGCGTCTTGGAGCGATCGCGCATGCGCGGCACGAACACGCGCAGCAGCGTCAGATAGCCGACCGCCCACATCATGAGGGGCACGGCCAGCCGCCAATCCAGCACCGACAACCAGATGATCGCGAGCGTGCCGTAGATCAGGATGTACCAGACGGATTGCACGAGCTGGACGAGACTCTCGCGCAGGGCGCCGCCGGTCTGGATCACGCGATTGGCGAGCCGCCCGGCGAAATCCTTCTGGAAGAAGCTCCAGCTCTGCCGCACGAGATGCCAATGCGACTGCCAGCGGGTCAGGCTCGTGAGATTGGCGGCGATCGCCTGGTTGGTCAGCAGATTTTGCAGCAGGATCGCGCCGGGACGCGCGAACAGCATGATCGCGGCCATGAGCGCGAGCTCGCGCCCGACCAGCGACCACTGCACATCCGCGGGTTCGCGCGACGCCAGCGCCACCAAGCGGCCGATGAAGACCGGCACCAGCGCGTCGAGCGCGGCCACGAGGATGCCGGCGAGAAACAACGCGGCGAAGGGGCCCTTCGCCTGCCGCGCAAAATGCCAGTAGAAAGCGACGAGCCCGGCCGGCGGCGGCGGCGCTGGCGGCGGCGCGGTCGGCCGGATCCTGCCCTCGAACCAGCGCAGCAACGTGGCGGGCGTCATGACGCGGCCAGGGTGAAGACGTGGACGGGCTGCTCGCGGCCGCGGACGAGCTGGGCGCCGCGCGCGACCAGATCATCGAGCAATTCGGGCGCGGCGCCGTCGGAACGGGCGCGCAGGACGAGCGTATCGCTCGCGCAGAGCACCGCGTCGAGGTCGCGCGTCATCGACTGCAAGCGGCTCGCCAGATTCACGGTATCGCCGATCACAGTGAACGCCATCGAGCGCTCGGTGCCGATATCGCCGAGCACGGCCGGCCCGAAATGCAGGCCGATGCCGATCGCGATCGCCGGATAGCCGGCCTTCGCGCGCGCCGCATTCCAGGCATCGAGCGCCACCAGCATCGCGCGCGCGCAGCCGAGCGCATCGGCCACGTCGCGCGGTCCCGGATCGGGAACGCCGAAGCTCGCCATCAGGGAATCCCCGGCCAAGCGCTCGAGACAGCCGCCATGCGCGAAGACCACCGCCTCCATGCGCCCATGAAAGGCCCGCAGCAGCTCCATCACCTCTTCCGGCGGTACCGTCTCGGCGTGCGCCGTGAAGCCGACGATGTCGGCGAACAGCACCGCGACGTTCTGGCGCCGCCCCTGCCCCATCGGCACGTCGCGGCGCTCCAGCGCGTCGATCATCTTGGGCGAGAAGTAGCGCGCGAGATTGCCGCGCGCGCGTATCGGCGCCGTGCGCGGATCATTCTCGTCGCGCGCGGGATCGCGGCCGGCGGTCACGCCGGGCGGGCGAGTTCGGTCTCGTGCCATCTCGGTCATGATGCTATCACTCGCTCCTCCGCCGCGACCCTCTCAACGCGCATATCGGCATCTCGCTTGCTTCCCGTGAACTGGCTCTGGATCCCCATCACGATCGCCGCCGCGCTGTCGCAGAACGTGCGCACCGCGCTGCAGAAGCACCTGAAGGGTCGGCTGTCGACGAATGGCGCGAACTACACGCGCTTCGTGTTCGGGCTGCCTTTCGCAATCGGCTACGCGCTGCTCCTGCATGCGATCGGCGGATTCTCCTGGCCGAGTCCCGGATCCGCTTTCTTCGGCTGGGTCGTGCTGGGGGGCGTGTCGCAGATCATCGCAACCTCGCTGCTCATCGAGGCGATGACGCGGCGCAATTTTGCCGCCGGCGTGGCCTATTCGAAGACCGAAGTCGTCCAGGCCGCCCTGTTCGAGATCATCGTGTTCGGCGTTGCGGTCAGCCTCGGCGGCGCGAGCGCAATCGTCTTCGCGACGCTCGGCGTGATGCTGATCTCGCTCAAGCAGACGCAAGATCCGCTGCGCGCCTTCTTGACCGGCTGGACCGATCCCGGAGCGCTGCTCGGACTTGCGTCGGGCGGCTTTTTCGGCATCTCGGCCGTGGCGTTTCGCGCCGCCTCCATCGGGCTCGACCACCCGAGCTTCTTGATGAGCGCCGGCTACACGCTGGCCTGGGCGCAGACGATCCAGACTCTGCTCCTGACATTTTGGCTGGTGTGGCGCGAGGCAGGTCAGCTCACCGCCGTGGCGCTGCACTGGCGTCAAGGCGTGCTGGTCGGACTCACGGGAACGCTGGGATCGGCCTGCTGGTTCACGGCGTTCACCATCCAGGTCGCCGCCTATGTGCGCACGCTCGGCCTCATCGAACTGATCTTCACGTTCATCGTCGGCCGGCTGGTATTCAAGGAACGCGCATCGCGCTACGAGATCTATGGCGTCGGCCTGCTCTGCGTCGGCATCGCCCTGGTGCTCAACCTGCGTTGACGGCGCGGGTCAACGCGGCCGGCCGAGCTGCCCGGCGGCCTCCATGCCTTGCAAAAGCGTGCCGAGATCGCCGCCCCTGACGCGGATGAGTTGCACGCCGCGCGGCGCTTCGAACAGGGTCGGATCGAGCGGCCCGATCTTCACGTCGCGAAAATTCATCAATGTCCGACCCCGTCGGCCCCGGCTCTCGCCCTCGCCATCGATGCGCGCGATGACGCCCTGATCGGTCACCCAGACGCGACCGGTGAAACTGGCGCCCGAGTTCGCGGCGCGTTCGACGCGGATCCGCGTGGTGTCCAGAGCGTTGACGCGTTCGCGCCCTTCACGAATCTGCTGCATTCCGCCGCCGCCGGTCAGCACGTCGAGCGGGATGTCGAGCGCGGAGAGGTCTGTCTCGATCGCCAGGCGCGGCTCGGCCATCATCAGCCAGCCAATGTTGCGATCGAGCCGCGCGATGATCGTGAGCGCACGACCGTGCTGCGTGCCTTCGTGACGCAGCGCCATCCGGGTCCGCCACAGGCGGCCGGGAGTCATGCGCTCACCGGCACCGATCTGACTCGTCGCGGCGTAGTCGACGCGCAATTCGAGACTATTCGCGCTGGTGGCGGCCGTTGCGGCACGCGTGGTGGCCGGAATGGCGAGGGCAGCGATCAACAAGCGGCGACGCGAGGGCATCATCAGACGAGCATTCTCTCGGGTCGCGATGGCGACACTGTGGCAGAACGACACAGTGGCGAGCTATCTTCCGCGGCCTCGAACCACAGGAGAGTCCCACCATGGCCGGCAAGATCGACGCGCGACTCAAGGAACTCGGCATCACCCTTCCCAACCCGGCGACCCCGGTCGCCAACTATGTCGGCTTCGTGCGCACCGGCAATCTCGTCTTCACGTCGGGACAGGTCACGTTCAACGCCGCCGGCAAGCTCGACTTCATCGGCAAGCTCGGCCGCGAGTTCGGTATCGACGAGGGCTACCAGGCCGCACGTCTCTGCGCGATCAACATCCTCGCGCAGCTGCGCAACGCCTGCGACGGCGATCTCGACCGCGTCGTGCGATGCATCAAGATCGTCGGCTTCGTCAACGCGACGCCCGATTTCGCCGATCATCCGAAAGTGATCAACGGCGCGTCCGACCTCGTGGTTTCAATCTTCGCCGACAAGGGCCGCCACGCGCGCTCGGCGATCGGCATGGGCTCACTGCCTCTCGGTGTGGCGACCGAAGTCGAGGCCGTCTTCGAGATCACGTAATCGGCTAGATTCCGCCCTCGCCGACGACCACGAACGGCGCCCAGAAAACCGGGTGCGCCGTGCGTGCGTCACCGAGCATCGCCAGCTGCGCCTTGCGCAAGGCTTCCGCGCGCCCACCGCTGGGATTGGCGGTGTAGTTGCGAAACGTCGTCGTGGTGAGGAGCACGGTCGGTTCGGACGCAATGTCCCAATGCGTGGCAAGCACCGCTCGTGAGCCAGCGTAGAGAAATGCCCGGACCAATCCGGACAATGCCTGTCCGCCGCGCGCTGCACCGTCGGCGCCGGCCGTGTTGCAAGCGGAGAGCACCACCCATTCGGCATCCAGCCGCAGACGGGCGATGTCGCTGGCATTGA